>NZ_BAAGBJ010000007.1:0-175004 GCF_054785075.1 Lacticaseibacillus suihuaensis
AATAGAAGTGCGGTGGCGATAGCGAGAAGGATACACCTGTTCCCATGCCGAACACAGAAGTTAAGCTTCTCAACGCCGAGAGTAGTTGGTGGGTGACTGCCTGCGAGGGTAGGAAGCTGCCGCGCTTTTAAAGAGTCGATGATATCGGCTCTTTTTTTGTGCATCATGGGAAGTGGCGGCCAAACCGTGTTAGAATGAGGAACACGACAGAACGGGGGCACGAAATGGCGACGAAGGTAACGAGTGAGACGATGGCGCAACACCTGGGGGCAGGCCTGACGGTGGTGGATCTGTGGGCGCCTTGGTGCGGCCCCTGCAAGATTCTCAGCCCGATGCTGCGCGAGCTTGAGCAGACGCTTGGCTTCACGCTGCTGACGCTTGACGTCGACGGTGACACCGCCGTCGCGACGCAGTACGGTATCCAAAGCGTACCAACTATGCTGGTGTTCAGGGATGGCAAGGCGGTGGAGAAAATCACCGGCGCTTACCCCAAGGCCAAGCTTGTGGCCCACTTCACCGGACTGATGGAGGACGAGCATGGAAAATGAGCTGCTGGCGACCTGCCTCTTGGCGGGGCGCATCATGATTGAAGGCGGCAGCGAGATGTACCGCGTCGACGACACGATGTCGCGGATTGCCCGCAACGGCGGGGCCGGTCGTGTACTAGTTTTCACCACACCGACCGGGCTGTTCATCGCGGTCAACGGTGAGCCGCCGGTCGAGCTGGAGCCGGTGCAAAAGCGCGGCATCGACATGGAAAAGGTCGCCGGGGTCAACCAGCTCTCCCGCGAGTTCCAGGCGGGACGGCTGACTTTGACCGAGTTGCGGCGCAAACTTGAGCAGCTGGACACCAACACGCCGTACTTTCCGGTGTGGCTGCAGATTCTGGCCGCGGCCGTCTGCAGCACCACGCTGATGGTGATTTTTGCCCAGCAGTACGACTGGTTCGACATGCCGCTGTCGGCAGTCGTCGGAGCCCTGGGCTTTGCCGCCTACCTGCGCCTCAGCAGCCTGACGCGGGTGCGGTTCATCTCCGAGCTGATCGGGGCCGTGGTGGTCGGCGTCAGTGCTTGGGCCGGGGTACGGCTGGGCGTCGGGCACAACCTCGACAACGTGATCATCGGCGCCGTGATGCCGCTGGTGCCGGGGGTGGCGATCACTAACTCGATTCGCGACATGCTGGCGGGACACCTGCTGTCCGGCATGGCTCGCGGCATGGAGGCGATTCTGTCGTCCTGCGCCATCGGGGTCGGCATCGCCATGATTTTCAGATTCTTCTAGTCAGGAGGCACCGAGATGCCGTACTGGATTCAGCTGCTCGTGCAGATCAGCTTCAGCTACCTCTCCACGGTGGCGTTCGCCATCATCATCAACGTTCCGCACCGGGCGCTTAACCTGGCCGGCTGGGCCGGGGCCATCGGTTGGCTGGTGTACTGGCTGCTGATGGCGGCCCACAGCGGCCGCATGCTGGCCAACCTACTGGGGGCCTTGGCCATCGGCGTCTGCGGGATGCTGTTCGCCCGGCGCAAAAAGATGCCGGTGATCATTTTCAACATTCCGGGCCTGGTGCCGCTGGTGCCGGGAGCCACGGCCTATCAGGCGGTGCGAGCCCTGGTGCTGGGCCAAATCGACCAGGCGATCTCGCTGACCATTCGCGTCGCGATGGTGGCCGGGGCCATCGCCGTGGGGTTCATGCTCGCCCAGCTTCTGGCCGAGGTCAGCTACCGCAAAACCGCGCCGCAACGGCTCGGCAAGTGAGCGGCCGGGCCGATGCGGCGGTTGCGAGACGCGTATCCATCAGCTGCACCGGAACCGCTGGTTGCGGGACTCGTACCCATTGGCGGTCCTGATGCCGCCTGGTCGCCGGCCTTGTACCCGCCGGCAGCCGCAGCACGGCCGGCCAACGGGACCACGACGAAAGTTCGGCACGGTCGCTTGGTAAGTGATATACTAGATACATGCGATGAGTCGAGTAACCAGCAATGGTGAAAGCGCAGCTGACCGGTTTCCCGCCGGATTTGCGGGGGTCAGTGATCCAAGGTTGTGGAGCCAGCGGATCTTACCTGCTTGCAGGTACTGTGAAGCGGTGAACCCTAGTGGCTCACCGCTTTTTTTGTACGCGAAAACGCGCCGTGGCTGCCTCTTGGGCGGTCGCGGTGCGTTGCTTATTGGTCACCATCTCAGCTGGCTGAGGCCGAGCCCGGCCTTCCTGCCGCCGAGCTGGTAGCCGGCGACGCTGGCCAGCAGCGCCGCGACCGGTTGGCTCAGGCGTTGCTGCACCGCAGGCAGATCCAGGCCGGCTCTCAGCACGGCCAGGACGCGGTCGTCGTTGTGGCCGGCGGCGAGCTCGCGGCTGACCTGCTCCAGAACCGGCCGCTCGGTGGTGTTGAGCGGCGCGGTCGCCAGCAGCGTTGCGACCTCTTGGCTGAAGGCCGTGCGATTGAATTTGGTCATTTTATCCCCTCCAATGCGACTAGTATACACCCCGGGCTCGGCGCAGATTCGGACAATTTTTGCCAAAAGTGAGTTGAAACTCACCTCGGTCGGGCGTACAGTAGTCCCATTGAGTGAGTGCCAACTCACTATTTGGAGGCGAGAGCATGACGGCAACACAGATGAACCTGAATCACGTGGTCAAGCGCTTCGGCAAGCAGACCGTGCTGCAAGGCGTCGACCTGACCGTTCAGGCCGGCGAAATCGTCGGGCTGATCGGGCCTTCCGGGGCCGGCAAGTCGACGGTGATCAAAACTGCACTTGGCATGGAGGTCGCAGACGGCGGCTCGGCCACGGTGCTGGACACGCAGATGCCCAACCGGGCGCTGCTCGGCCGCATCGGCTACATGGCGCAGGACGATGCGCTGTACGAGACGCTGAGCGGCCGCGAGAACCTGACGTTTTTCGGTCGAATGAAGAACGTGGGGAAAAACGCACTACCGGCGGCCATTGCCCATGTGGCGGCGGTGGTCGAGCTGACGGCCGACCTCGACAAGCGCGTCGCCGGCTACTCCGGCGGCATGAAGCGGCGGCTGTCGTTGGCCATCGCGTTGCTCGGCGACCCGGAGCTGCTGATTCTGGACGAGCCGACCGTCGGCATCGACCCGGCGCTGCGGCGCAAAATCTGGCGGGAGCTCGGCGCCGTTCGCGACGCCGGCCGCGGCGTGTTGATCACGACGCACGTGATGGACGAGGCCGAGCTGGTCGACCGCGTCGCGCTGCTGCTCGACGGCAAGCTGATGGCCTTCGATGCGCCGGCGAAACTGGAGCAGCAGTACGGGGTTGCGACCATCGAAGACGTGTTCCTTAAGGCGGAAGGGGTGGCGCTATGATTCACGCATGGTTCATTGCACGGCGCGTGATTGCGGAGCTATTGCGCGACAAGCGGACGCTGGCGTTGATGTTCGTCGCGCCGGTTTTGATTATGTTCTTGATGAAGCTGATTTTCGCCGCGAATTCGACCACCAGCGTCACGGTGGCGACGGTCGGGGTGCCGAGCAACATTCGCACGGCGCTGAACGACGTCAAGCACGTCGCGGTGGTGAAAAAGGGCAGTGAGCAGGCGGCCAAAACCGCGCTGAAGGCGCAAAAAGTTGACGCCTACATCGAAAAAACCGGCAGCGATCGCTACCGCGTGACCTACGCCAACACCGACGCGACTAAGACCGCGCTGGTCAAGCAGGGCTTCGGCGCCGCAATGACCGCCGCCGGGGTCAAAACGCTGCGGCAGACGGTGACCAAGATGGGCAAGACCATCACCGTGATGTCGGCCACCATCAAGAAGCTGACCGCGGCCCAAGCCGCGGCGGCGAAGGCGGCCGCCCAGGCGAGCGGCAGCGCCACTGCAGGGGATACGACGAGCGGCAGCGCCACGACCGGCGTCGGTTCGACCGCCGCAACTGGCAGCGTCGCGGCCAAGGCGGCGGCCGCCGGGAAGACCGCGGCGGTCAAGGTCACCAACCGCTACCGTTACGGGAACAAGGACACCGGCTTCTTCGACAAGATTGTGCCGATCCTGATGGGCTTTTTCGTCTTCTTCTTCGTCTTCCTGATCTCGGGGATGGCGCTTCTGAAGGAGCGAACCACCGGCACTCTGGACCGGCTGCTGGCGACGCCGGTGCGGCGCGGTGAAATCGTCGCCGGCTACATGCTGAGCTACGGCGCTTTGGCCATCATTCAGACGGTGATCATCGTGCTGACGACGGTCGGGTTCATGAACGTCGAGATCACCGGCTCGCTTTTCGCCGTGATGGTGATTAACTTCCTGCTGGCCCTGGTCGCGCTGGCGTTCGGCATTCTGATGTCGACCTTCGCCCAATCCGAGTTCCAGATGATGCAGTTCATCCCGATCATCGTGATTCCGCAGGTGTTCTTCTCCGGCATCGTGCCGCTGGACTCCTTGGCAACCTGGGTCAAGGACATCTCGTACGTGCTGCCGTTGACCTACGCCGGCCACGCGATGACGCAGATCATCATGTACGGCAAGGGGCTGGACGGCCTCGGGCTGGACATCGCGGTGTTGCTGCTGTTCTTGGTGGTGCTGTCGGCGCTGAACGTGCGGGGGATGCGGCGGTACCGCAAGGTGTGACAAAACAGACGAGGCGGCTTGCGGATGCGACGTGCATCCGTGAGCCGCCTCGTTTTTAGTAGGCTGAGATCTTAGTTTTCGGTATAATCAAGCAAGAGACGACTACGACGCCGCGGCGGCGCCAATGACTTAGGAGGGCAGCATGTTCAAACTGATCGGGGCATCAATTACTCACCGAACTTGGGGGCATGGGGTGATTGAGGCGGCGGATAACGAGCTGATCACCGCCGATTTTGGTCTGGCCGGGCATCGAAAGCTGGCGGTGCCACGGGCATTCGAGGCGGGACTCGTGTGGTTCGACAACCCCGCTCAGCAAGCGGCTTACCTGAACGCGCTGCCGGGCCGAAACGCCGGTGGTCAAACGGTGGCCGAAACCGGCGGCGCGGCGCGTGAAGCCACGCTGCGAGCGGATGTGACGCCAACCGTGCCGCGACCACGCAACACGAAGCCCGGCGAGGTCCCGGACAGGCCGACGGTTGGGGCCGCGCTGGTGGTCGGCGAGGTGTATCCAAACGCGACGATCACGGCCACGTTTCAGGTTTCCTCCCAGGCGGGGATGCGGCGATCCAAGAAAACCAATTCATTGGTGCTGATTGCCAAGCACGACGGCGAGCCGGAGCGCAATCCCTACCAGGACGGCTGGGATGAAGAAGGACGCTTTTTGTACACCGGCATGGGTCGCATCGGCGATCAATCGCTGACGTATGCGCAGAACCGAACGCTGGCCGAGTCCGCCACCAACGGCGTCAGGGTCTACCTCTTCGAGTCGCTGACGCGCGGTCAGTACACGTACCGCGGCCGGGTGGTACTGGCCGGCGAACCGTTCGCGGTGCAGGAGCATGACGCCGAAGGCCGACCGCGGCGAGTCTACCGTTTTCCGCTGCGGGTGGTCGACTGATATCAGGCGTATAATGATCTCGGAGGTGTTACCATGACCCGAGACGATTTCATTCAGTACTGCAAGGACCACTACCCGGCCGTGGTGGACCGACCGTTCAAGCATTTTCCGGATTACGTGGCGCTGCGGCACCCCGACGGCAAGTGGTTCGCCCTGGTGATGAACGTGCCGGCGGCCAAAATGGGTCTGGCCGGTGACGCCGAGTGCGACATCGTGGATCTGAAGTGCGACCCGGAGCTCAACTCAATTCTGCAGGCGCAGCCGAATTTTCGGCCCGGCTACCACATGGCCAAGGCCCACTGGCTGACGGCGCTGCTGCCGAACTTCGAAAGGCCCGAGGACCTGGCCGAACTGATCGCCGGGAGCTACGAGGCGACGCGATAAGGCCCAGCCCGACGGTTGCAGCCGAGGCGAGGACAGCAACGCGGCCAGGACCGGTAACGCGGCCAGCATCGGCCGCACGGCCAAGACCGGCCGCATGGCCATGGCCGGCAACGTGGCCAGGATTAGCGCCGTGGTGCGGAATCGGGTTTGCCGGTCGGGGATGCGCTGCGCCGGTAGCCGCGGCGGGTCTGACGGTTCGGTGACGCGACAGTCGCCGGGAGGTCATCGCGTGAGCAAGCCAAGGGCGGGTCGTTATGCGACCCGCTTCTTTTTTGCGCAAACCGAATCTGCACCGAAGCGTTTTCAGCACTTCCCCGCCCGATGATGGTAGAATGGGTTTAACAACGCAACGCGCAAACAGGAGGAATCGGCATGGAGAAGCCATTAGCCAAGTACATCGATCACACGCTGCTGAAACCGGAGGCGACGCAGGAACAGGTCGCCCAGATTCTGGCCGAGGCCAAGCAGTACGGATTTGCCAGCGTCTGCATCAACCCGTACTGGGTGCCGCTGGCCGCGGCCGAACTGGCCGGGTCCGGCGTCAACGTCTGCACGGTCATCGGTTTTCCGCTGGGGGCCAACGCGACCAGCATCAAGGCGGCGGAGGCGACGCAGGCGATTGAAGCCGGCGCCTCCGAGGTCGACATGGTGATCAACATCGGCGAGCTGCGTGCCGGCCACGACGCGGCGGTGCAGCAAGACATCGCCGCAGTGGCGGCCGCGGCTCACGCCGGGCATGCGTTGCTCAAGGTGATCATCGAGTGCGTGTTGCTCACGGATGCGCAAAAAGTTCGGGCCTGCGAGCTCAGCAAGGCGGCCGGGGCGGACTATGTGAAAACGTCCACGGGTTTTGCCGGCGGTGGCGCGACGGTTCCCGACGTCGCACTGATGCGCAAGACGGTCGGCGATCGGCTGGGCGTCAAGGCGGCCGGGGGGATTCACACGCTGAAGGACGCCCAGGCGCTGATCGCCGCCGGGGCGAGTCGCTTGGGCGCAAGCGCCGGGGTGGCGATTATGAAGGAGGCGCAAGCCCATGCCTGAGTTCAAGCGGATCATTGCCATCGTCACGGATTCCATCGGCATCGGCGCGGCGCCTGATGCGGCCAAGTACCAAGACGCCGGTTCCGACACGCTGGGGCACATCGGGGACCATTTTGACGGCCAGCTGCGCCTGCCGAACTGGCAGCGGCTGGGGCTGGGCAACATCGCCCGGCCGCGGCCAATTCCAGGCGTCGGGCCGGTGGCCGCGCCGATCGGGTACTTCGGCAAAATGTTCGAGGTGTCGGCCGGCAAGGACAGCATGGACGGCCACTGGGAGATGATGGGGCTGCCGGTGCTGGAGCCGCTGGGCTTTTTCCCGCACGGTTTTCCCCGCGAGCTGATCGCCCAGATCGAGGCGTTCTCCGGCCGCAAGGTGATCGTGAACCTGCCGTACTCTGGCACCGAGGTAATCGCCAAGTACGGCGAGCAGCAACTGGCGACCGGTGATCTGATCGTCTACACCAGCGGCGACTCGGTGCTGCAGATTGCGGCCAACACGGCGGTGATCCCACTTGAGGAGCTGTACCGCATCTGCGAGTACGTGCGAAGCATCACGACCGAGCAGCCTTACCGCATCGGCCGGGTGATCGCGCGGCCTTACGTCGGCGAGACGGCGGCGACGTTCACCCGCACCAGCGACCGCCACGACTACGCGCTGATGCCCAACGCGCCGACCGACCTCGACCGCCTGCAGGCCGCCGGGGTGGCGACGTACGGCGTCGGCAAAATCAACGACATTTTCTCCGGCCAAGGGCTGGACGCCGGCGTTCACACGGTGTCCAACGCGGATGGTATGGCCAAAACCATTGAGGCGGTGCAAAGCGACCGCACCGGGTTCATTTTCACCAACCTGGTCGACTTCGACGCGATGTACGGCCACCGGCGCAACGCGCAAGGCGACGGCGAGGCACTTGAGGCCTTCGACCGCCAGCTGGGCGAGCTGCTGGCAGCGATGGCGCCGGACGATCTGCTTTTGATCACCTCCGACCACGGCAACGACCCGGGCTTCACCGGCACCGACCACACCCGCGAGTACGTGCCGCTGATCGCCTACAGCAAGGCGCTGCCGGGTGGCGGCGACCTCGGCGTTCGCTCGCCGTTCGCCGACCTCGGCGCCACGGTGCTGGCCAACTTCGGCGTCGCCGGCAATGGCATCGGCGCGTCGTTCCTGGGCCTTTTGCAGTAGCGACGTGCCTGGTTCCGCGGCCGGGGCCACCCGGCGCCGCCGCAACCGGGCCACTTGGTCACCGACCTACCACAACAGTTCAATAGGTAAACTTTCGTCGATTCAATCAAGGAGGCGCATTGTATGAGTACCCACATTGAAGCCCAGCCCGGGGCCATCGCCGACGTCGTGCTGCTACCCGGCGACCCGCTGCGAGCCCAGTACATCGCCGAGCATTACCTCGATCGGCCCGAGCGGTACAACACGGTTCGCAACGCGTTCGGCTACACCGGCACCTACGAGGGCCGGCGCGTGTCGGTTCAGGCCACGGGGATGGGCATTCCGTCCATCGGCATCTACGCCACCGAGCTGATTCAAGACTACGGGGTCCAGACGCTGATTCGCGTCGGCACCACCGGTGGCCTGGCCCCGGATGTCCACGTTCGCGACCTGGTGCTGGCGCAAGGCGCAAGCACCGACTCCAGCATCATTTTGAACACGTTCGGCGCCGGCATCTACTACAGCCCCCTTGCGGACTTCGGGCTGCTGCGGCTGGCCGACCAGCTGGCGGAGCAAGCGGGACAAAAGGTTCACGTCGGCAACGTGCTGGGCGAGGACCGCTTCTACAACGATGAAATCGACCGCCAAAAGCTGTGCGACTACGGCGTGTTGGCCAGCGAGATGGAGACGCCGGCGCTGTACCTGCTGGCGGCCAAGTACCACCGCAAGGCGTTGGCGATTCTCACCGTATCCAATCACCTGGTGACCGGCGAGGAAACCACGGCGGAAGAGCGGCAGACCAGCTTCGACGACATGATCCGCCTGGCGCTGGCCGTAGCCAAAAAGGTGTAACATAAATGTTAAATAACGGTCATGCCCGGCCAAAACGCCGGCATGACCGCTTTCTTTTGCCTTTTTCACCAGTTGCGGCCGCGAACGAACACGCTTTCTGGTGCAATGGCGGGGTCAACGTGGTAATCTTTAAGTAACTCTTTAAGAAATACTAAAAGAACTTACGAAATAATCAAGCACCAAATGGGAGGACTCAGAGCGTATGGGAAAGACAACTAAAGCACTCGCGTTAACAGCAGGGATCGCCGGTGCTGCCGGGCTTGCCGCGCTTGCCACAACCCCGAATCAGGTGAGCGCAGCCACTGGCACGGTGACGTACCAGGAAGGCGCCACCACTGTTTGGCAGACGCCGGCCTTCAACCAGGCCAAGCGTTACGTGCTTTACAACCAACAAATCGAAATCAAGGGCCAAAAGACCATCAACGGCACGACCTGGTACCAGATCGGCGCCAACGAGTGGATCCCAGAGGTCTACTTGAGCGTGGCCGGCAGCACCAAGACCACCGCGACCCAGACCGGCACCAGCCAGCCCGGTGATTTTGCGCTGACCGTGACCTACACCCAAGGCGCAACGACGGTGTGGGGTAGCACCAGCTACACCGCCCCGACCGGCCGCTACCTGACCGCCGGCCAAACCGTCAAGGCGGTGGCCAAGACCACCAACGGCGGCGAGACCTGGTACCGCCTGAGCAACGGTGGCTACGTGCCGGCGCGTTACGCGAGCGTTAATGGCGCGGCCCAGACGACGACCACGCCGGCTACGACGACCACGACGGCCCCAGCCAAGACCACCACGACCACCGCAACGACGACGCCGGCTAAGACCACGACGCCAGCCCAGACCACAACCACACCGGCGGCAACGACGACGCCGGCCAAGACCGAGACCGCGACGACCAGCACGGCCACCACGACGCCGGCCAAGACCACCACGACGCCGGCCGCAACGACGGAAACCCCGGCTAAGACCGAGACCGCGACGACCGACACCTCGACCAAGACGGAGGCCCCGGCTAAGACCGAGACGCCAGCCAAGACCGAGACCCCGGCGACCAGCACCACGACCGAGACGCCGGCGAAGACCGAGACCCCGGCCGCGACGACCACGCCGGTGACGGCCGGCAACTACACGCTGACCGTGTCCAACCCGGGCAGCGTCGTGACCGTCTGGACCACCGCGGGTTACAGCAAGGCCAACGGCACGTACCTCAGCGACGGCCAAAGCGTCAAGGCCAACGGCAAGACCACGGCTGACGGCGAGGTTTGGTACCGCCTGAGCGCTGGCGGTTTCATTCCGGCCCGCTTCACCAAGACCGGCACGACCGCGACGACCCCGGCCAAGGACACCACGACCCCGGCCCAGCCGTCCACCCCAGCCAAGGACACGACGACGCCAAGCAAGCCAACGACACCGACGACCCCAACCACGCCGGCTAAGCCGACCACGCCGACGGTTTCCCGCTCGGCCAAGATCGAGGCCATCATCAAGGTGGCCCGTCAGCAGATCGGCAAGCCTTACACTTGGGGCGCCAAGGGTCCGTCGAGTTTCGACTGCTCCGGCTTGATGTACTACGCCTTCCAAAACGGCGCCGGCATCACGCTGGGCGGCTACACCGGCACCCAGCAGTACAACGGTACCCGCGTCTCCGTGGCCAACGCGCAGCGCGGCGACCTGATTTTCTGGGCGACCGCCGGCACCCCGTACCACGTGGCGCTGTACTTGGGCAACGGCCAGTACATCCACTCCCCGCAGCCGGGCCAAACCGTCACCACGGCGGCGATTTCCCAGTACTTCTACCCATCCTTCGCGGTTCGGGTCTTCTAATTCCGACAAAAAACAACCCGCGTCTCGCTGACGATAGCGAGACGCGGGTTTTTGTGTGGAATCAGACGGAATGGCCGCTGCTGCAATCAAGCGGCTTAACGGTCGCTCAGTTGGCCAGCCACCGCCCCATCACGGTCATGAAGTGTTCCAGCTGCAGTCGCCGCACGGTGCCGAGGCCGGGAAAGTGGCGGGTGGCGGCGAGCTCAAGCAGCGCGGTTGTCGCCGGCGTGGCCGCCTGGGGATGCGCGGCCAGCCACGGGGCCAGCGGCACCAAGGCCTCGAGGAATTTGGCCTTGGGGTTTTGGTAGTCGGCGTTGTTGACCGAGGTGAAGTGGCGCAGGTAGAGCATGCCGCGGTCTTGGTACAGCAGGTGCAGCGCGATGGCGCGTTGCGGGTAACCGTGTTCGTCGTACCAGTGGCTGCTCAGCGGGTAATCGGCGAAGCCCGATCCCGGCAGCAGCGCCTGGGGGTACTGGTAAAAATCGCGCTGCAGCCGGTAGTAGTCCTCGGTGGCCGCCCGGGTCGGGTAGTGGTCGCTCAAATAGATCGCCTGCGGGTGGCCGGCCGCCCGGAACCTGGCGGCGTCCGGCACCACCACGGGTTGATCGGGCGCAAGCGCCGCCAGCTGGGCGGTGGTGGTCGCGATCACCAGGGCGGCCGGCTGGGCGTCGAAGTACCGGGCCGCTCGCACCCAGGTGCCGTCGTAGGCCACGCGGTGCCGCGGCGTTTCGAGTAGGCCGTACGTGCCGACCTGGGGATTGGCGATGATGTACAGCGGGTGCTTGGCCTGGGCGAAGGCCTTGGTCACCCGCGTGAGGCTCGGCAGGTCCTTGACCGGCTCGATGATCGGCACGATGCTTGGCGACAGCGTTGTGGCTAGCCCGGCCAGCGCCAGCAGGTCGAACTGGCGGCCGCGAATCAGCGGGTAATAGATCATGCGCCGGCCGCCTTGAGCTTGGCTGCGGCCAGCTCCGCCGCCAGCGCGTCGACCTCTTCTTGTAGGGTGGCGACGGTGGTGTCCGTCAGCTCGCCGAAGAAGCGGTCGTAGAGGTTGGCCGCCGGGTCGTAAACCGCGTAGTCGCTGCCGCGGCGGCGCAGCTCGCGCATCAGCTCGTCGTCTGAAAACGCGTTCGGGCCCCGGGCGGCGCGTTTGGCCTTTTGGACCTCGCGGTTGAGGCTGGCGATGAAGCGGTCGCACAGCGCGGCCTCCGGCACCTGCAGGGCCTGACGGGTCGGCTTTCGCGCGACCGTCAGTTGCCCCGGGGCGGCCGGTGGCACAAGCGTCGCGGCCATCAGCGCCGCCGCATAAGGCGTGTAGGTCATCACGCCGATGCCGGCCGGAATCTCCGCGACGACCTGCTGGTACAGCTTGACCGGCAGCACGAAGTAGTTGTAGTGGCCGACGAAGCTCAAGGCGGCGCTTGAGTGAAAATCCGCCTTGGTGACCTTCAGCTCAAAGCAGCGCCAGGTGGTGCCGGTCTCGTCTTGCTGGCGAACCAGCGTGTCGACGATGCCGTTGTCGTCGGGCATGGTGACCTCCTCGACGGCCACGGCGCCGAGCTCCTCCCAGTAGGCGTAAAGGGTGCGTTCCAGATCCAGGGTCAGTGCGGTTTTAGACATGCGCGTCCTCCTTTCTCGAGTCGCCGGTCGGCAAGGCGTCATGCGCCGTCCAAAACGCGGTGAGCTGGTCGGCCAGGTCGTCGATGCCGTAAGCGACGGTGGCATGGGCCCAGTGCGGCGGAAACAGCGGGGCATAACGTGGTCCGGCGAAGCGGCTGTCGGCAAGCAGGATCACGCCGACGTCGTGAGCCCCGCGAATCACGCGGCCCCCGGCCTGCAACACGTTGTTGAAGCCGGGCAGCTGGTAGGCGTAGGCGAAGCCGTCCTTGCCCTGGGCGTTGAAGTAGTCGCGCAGCCGGTCGGTCTCGGGGTTCAGCCCCGGCAGCCCGACGGTGACCACCGCCGCCCCGACCAAGGCGGCGCCGCCGAGGTCGATGCCCTCGGCGAAAATACCGCCGAGTACGGCGAAGCCGACCACCGGGCGGTCGTCGTCCGTGAACCGCGCGATGAACGCCGCCCGGGCGGCCGCGTCCATGCCGGCCTCCTGGGCAATCACCGCAAGCGTCGGCGCCGCCGCCTTGAACGCGGCCAGAACCGTCGCCTGGTAGCTGTGCGACGGCAAAAATACCAGGTAGTGGCCGGGCTTGGTGGTGGCCAGCAGAATCAGGCTGGCCACCAGGTCCGGCAGCGAGCTCTCCCGGTTGCGGTAGGTCGGCGTGATGTTTTGGGTGACGACGACCTTCAGGTTTTCCTGGGGGAACGGCGAGGTCAGGCGGTAGGCCAGGCTGTCTGCTTGGCCGCCCAGCAGGTCCTGGTAGTAATCCAGGGGCGAGAGGGTGGCGGAGAACAGCACGGCGCCGCGCCCCTTGGCCAGGCAGTTGGCGACGAAATCGCTTGGGTCCAGGCACAGCTGCTTGATGGTGATGGCACCGGCCGCGATCGCGATCTCGGTTTCGTAAGCCGCATTGTACAGGTCGACGATGCGCAGGTAGCCGGTGACGGTGAAAAACACCGGCAGCACCAAGTCGACCAGCGCCTCGTCGCGGGTGTCGGGCGGCTGGCTCAGCCAGTCGTGGACGCTGCTTGCGAAGCGGTCCAACGCGCCGGCGAAGTCGTCCAGCGGGTCTTTTTGGAAGGTCAAAGGGGTCTGGTCGACGCTGGCCGCCACCGCGTCAAAGGCGGTGATGACGCGCGTCAGGTCGCCCTTGACGGCGGTCAGCCCCAGCCCCCGCTTAGGCCGCAACGCGCGGCTCAGGTCGACCAGCGCGGTGTCGGTCAGCTCGGCGCTGTACATGCTGCGAGCCCGGTCGACCAGGTTATGCGCCTCGTCGACCAGAAAAAAGTTGTCGGGATCCGGGCCGGCGAAGAAGCGCTGCAGAAACACCGCCGGGTCGAACAGGTAGTTGTAATCGCAGATGATGACGTCGCAAAACAGGCTGGCGTCCAGTGAGAACTCGAAGGGATCCAGCGTGTGCTTTTTTGCGTAGGTCTCGATCACGTCGCGAGTCAGCGCCGCCTCGTGGTCCAGCATGTCCTTTAAGGCGGGCCGCAGCCGGTCGTAGTAGCCGAGCATGTAGGGATTTTGGGTCGGGTCGTCCGATTCGTCTGCGAAGCGAATCACGTCCTTGGCCGTCAGGGTGATCGACTTGGCGGCAAGGCCCTGGTCTTGCATCAGCGCCATCGCCTGCTCGGCCACGTGCCGGGTGCTTTGCTTGGCGGTCAGGTAGAACGCGCGTTGAATCAGCCCGGCCCCCATCGCCTGAATGGTGGGAAAAAGCGTCGAGATCGTTTTGCCGGTGCCGGTCGGGGCCTCGACGAACAGCCGCGTCTTGGCCGCGATGGTCTTGTAAACCGCCACGGCGAGCTCGCGCTGGCCCTTGCGGTAGGCGCCGAAGGGGAAGGACAGCCCGTGAATCGAGGCGTCACGCGCCGCCACGATGTCCGAGCGCATCCGCAGCCAGTCCGCCCAATCGGCAATCAGGTCCTCGAAAAACAGGGCGAGGTCCGGCGCCCTCTGCACCTCGCTGAACCGCGTCACCTCGTCGGTTGCGGTTTGGTAGTAGATCAGATCCAGCTGGACTTTATCCCACCCGCGGTCCAGGCAGAGAAAATGGCCGTAGATTCGGGCCTGGGCCCAGTAGCGGTCCTTGGTGTTTTGGGTGACGTCGGCCCAGTCCCGCGCAGATGTCTTGATCTCCTCAATCACCGGCGTGGCGCCGCTGGTGTCGAGGCCATCGGCGCGGCCGTCGATGGTGTAGGTCTGGCCGTTGACGGTGACGTCTTGGGTCAGGTAGACCTCTTTTTCGTAGTCTTCCTTGTGGGCGGCCTGGAGGCGTCGGTGAATCTGGCTGCCCAGCTGCGCGGTGTTGTTCGAGTTGCTGGTGGCCGGGTCGAGGTCGCCGGTGCGAACCGTGAGCTCGACCAGCTCGCGGATACCGATGCGGTGTTCGGACATGGGGACGCCTCCTTTCTTGTTGTTAGGGTGTTTGCGTTGCCGGCAGCGAATGATGACTGGGCTCCGGGCGGCGTGGCGAGGGAGCTGTGCGGCCGGTTTCCGCCCGGTGGGCTCCAACCTAAAGCCAGAGCCAACCGTCGCCTGCGGCTCCATTGGTTGTCTCTGGCTTTACCGGGATTGGCCACGCGAATGCCCCGCAAAAAGCGCGGGTCATCCGGGCGGCCAATCCTTTCACGGCTCCCTCGCCACGCCGCCCTCCGCCCTTGCAGCAAGCGGCTGGTTGGCGCAGCGGGGTCGGTCGAACAATTGATGTACAATCACTGTGGAAAACGCGGGTCAGGTCCAATGCCCGGCCTCACGCTTGGTGGTACCCGAAAATAAAACCAGGCTATTTTTTTCTCGAACGCCGTTGGTTGGTGGATTAACCACTGGGTAGGGCGGAGGCTCGGACGGCACCATTGCTGGAGGCGTAGGGCCGGGGCGAGCCAGCGTGAAATTCCTGTTAGTCGGCCGGGCTTGCCGGCTTACAGGAAGGGCGGGTCCTGAGACCGCAACGGGCTCAGGAGAGCCCCACGCGTTCCGCCGCCCCGGGTCGGAGCCGGAAGTAGTGGTGCGTCCGGGCCGGAGCCCGGATTTTCAGATACGTCGCTACCCGTCCCGCTAAACCCGCCCAGCTTCGCTCTTCCCTGTCGAGCTACGCCGAGCATCGCGGGAGCGGCTAGCTACGCACCGTGATTTGGGACCAGGTGCGGGTCCCAACTCACGGCGCTAGGCTACCCGTCCCGCTAACTCCGCCCAGCTTCGCTCTTCCCTGTCGAGCTACGCCGAGCAACGGCGACGCGCCTAGCTCAGGCCGCCACTTGGGCCAAGTGCAGGCCCAAGTGTCAGCCTCACGCTAGCCGGTCGCCTAAACCCGCTCGGCTTCGCTCTTCCCATTATAGAACACCAGTTTTCTTGCGGGAAGGCGTGGCGGTTGAAACCGGGCGCGAAAGTACGGTAGAATGGGCCGTGATGTGTTGCCGCCGCGGCGGCGACCGACGAACAGTGGGGCCGAGACGGCCGCCAAGCAACGGTCCAGCGGGGCCGACAAACGGAGACGAAAACAATGGAAATCAACGTAACGGCCTTTCAAGAGGCCATCGAAAACGGTAACTACCAAACCACGCAGTTCACGGCGACGCCCGAGCAGGTGAGCCGAGACGGGGTGGAGAAGGCCCTGCAGCCGGCGTTTGCCGCGCTGGACGCGGCGCTTGACCAAGGCGTTTTGGCCCAAGTCGACCTGGTGATCGAAAGCGCGGAGCCGACCACGGTGCGGCTTGAAACCGGCGTGATCAACCTGCCCTTCGCCGACTCGCGCAAGGTCAACAACTTCCTGGCCGAGGACGCGACGGTGCCGCTGCGGGTCAACCTGATCGTGATTTCGCCCTACGTCAATCAGTCCGGGCTGCGCATCGACATCGTGGCGGAGGCCGACGCCTATGTGCAAAACCGCACAGCCAACCAGGCGGCGGTGATCGCCGAGGTCCAAGAGAAGCTGGCCTTGATTGCGGCCGAAGCCGCCGCCCCTAAGCCGGTGGTCAAGGAAGCGCCGGCCAGCCGGGCCAAGGCGACGACGACCAAGAAGGCCACGACCCGCAAGCCGGCGGCCAAGAAGGCCACCACGCGCAAGACCGCGGCCAAGAAGACCACGACCCGCAAGACCGCGGCGAAGAAAACCGCGGCCAAGACGGTGTCGGCCAAAACCGCGCCGAAGCCCAAGCAATAGGCCGCACGGACGGCCGAAGCCCAGGTGGTAGTCGGCGCGAACAGTCGAGGCCCAAGCAATAGGCCGCACGAACAGTCGAGGCCCAGGCGGTAGGCCGCGCCGCAACCGAAGCTAGCGGGGTACCCGATCGGCCGCGGCGGCACCGTGGCCGACCGGGCCCGTGCGTGGCGGCCGCAGGGACCGACAAGCACTGGGTCGCGGTACCGGTGAGGAGGCAAGCATGGCAGAGGACGAAACCATCGGCGCGTTTTTCCGGAAGGTGCGGCAGGGGCTGAACATCACGCTGGCCCAGGCGGCCGGCGCCGGCGGTAGCGCTGCGGGGCTGTCGCGCTTTGAGCGCGGTGCCACCGACCTGTCCGTGGCCAGCGCCGAGGTGGTGATGCACAACCTGATGCTGGACGCGCATGACCTGATGTACTGGCAGGACCGGCAAAAAGGGTCGTGGCCGCTGGCCGTGCCCAGCCTCCTGAACCAAGAAGCCGCCGCCGAACTCGCGCCGCTTTTGGAGCGCTACCTGGCCGCGCATCGAGCCGACTGCGGCACCGTGCTTCAGGCCGCCGCCCGGCTGGTGGCCGCTTACGGCTCGCAACCCGAAGCCGCGGGTCGCGAGCTGACCCCGGCTTCGGAGCAGCTGGTGGCCGACTTGCTGCGCTATCCCGATTCGTGGAACACGCTGCAGACCAGCCTGCTGATCGCCGTGACGCCCTTTGCCAGCAGCGAGCTTTTGGCGCTGCTGTTGACCCGGCTGGCGGCCTTGGGGCAAGCGCAGCAAGGTCAGCCGCGGTGGGGGCTGCGCCAGCGGCTGGACACGCTGGGCTGGGCGATCATCGCAAGCAACGACGCGGGGCTTTTGGCCCAGCTGGACGCGGTGGTGGCCCAGCAGGAAGAAGACCGGGTGCCGGCGAATGTGAACTGGCAGTGCGAGTGCTTGGTGCTGCGCCGCGGCATCGCCTGGGCCAAGGACCCGAGTGCGGCCAACGCGGCGGCTGTGACCCGCACCCTGGCGCTGACGGACAAGTACGCGCATGCGCCGGTCGGCAACCGGGCCCGGTCGCTGATGCAGGCGCGGGTGGCCGGCAAGCGGCCGCATCACAACCCCGACTTGCGCGACACGCCGGCGGATGCGACGCTGGTGTTCGATGGCCGGCGCGGCTTCACGGACGGGCCGCAGCTCGGCGTGTTGCGCCGGCGGCTGGGGCTGACGCTGAGCCAGGCCGCGGTCGCCTGGTCGAGCTCGACGCAATCGCGCTTTGAAAACGGCGAGTCGGCCCTTGGCTTCGGTCGGGTGCTGGCGCTTTACCAGCGGCTGGGGCAGTCCGATCTGTTCACCAACTGGCTGGAAAGCCCCTTGAACCGGCACGTGCGACTGCAAAACGAGCTGCAGGAGGTGCGGGTTCACCCCAAGCGCTTCGCGGCCCAAGACGCTGCCGCCTTGATCCACAAGGTGGCCGAACACGACACCGGGATGCCGACCTGGATGACGCTGATTGAGCAAGAAGGGGTGCGACAGGTGTTCGTCAACGAGGGCATCTTGCCGGATACACCGGCCGACCCCGTGATGGTGCGAGCGGTGCTGAGTGGCACCGCGGCGGTCACGTTTTGGCCGGACAACGTGGCCAAGGCGATGAATGATTTTATTTACAACGCCGGGAACCTGGCGCAGATCGAGGCGGTGTATCGCCGCACCGTTCTTTGCGAACGCACCACCGGCGCGAACATGATGGCCTTCGACTGGTCCAACTACGCCAAGTTCATCGGTGACAACCGCGACGCCGCGTTCGCCCGGCGAATGCGGCGCGACATGGCGCAGCGGCCGCTCGCCGACATGTTCCTCAACCCCGGGGCCAGCTACGAGGTGGCCAAGCTGATTCTGGGCTACACCGTGGCGCCGAGCCAGCACGTGATCGACGCGCTGGTCGCGCTGGTCGCCGACATGCGCTTTTTGGGTAACACCTTCCGCGCCGAATTCTATCCCGAGTGGCTGGTGTCGGTCGGCATTCCCGCGGCGGCGTGGCGCTAGACCGCATCGAAAAAACAACGAATTGGTTGCACCGGCCGCGGGACGTCGAGCTTTTACGACTGGCGAGACGAATTGCTTGACGGCAAATTGGTCTGGTGTTAAGCTACACTCGAATGATTATTCTTGCACGGGGAGGCAGCAAAAGGCCACAGCTGCTTTGTTATCCACCGCGCGGGGCACATCCTGCGGCTCGCACCGCAGCCCCCACCCATGACAAGCCGCAGTGTATTGCCACACGGCTTTTAGCTCGAGAGTTTTAGTGCAACCCCGGAATCAAACGAGGGGAAACCAGGGACCCGGATTCGCACCACCCCACCGGCTGCAGGCCGGCCACCGCCACTCCCAAGCGAGTTAGCCGCGCGGATGACCGGAACCGTTGGGCGCAGTGGCACCACCACGGTAAGACGAAGCCAGGAACGTAACCGAATAGGCCAAGGCCACCGGCTTCACACAGTCCGGTGGCTTCGGCGCGGCCGGGGGATGTGCGTGATTGCGCCGCAGCCCCCGGCCTTTTTGCTGCGCAAGGCCGAGCGGTTGCGACGTGGCGGTGCGAAATTACCCGGGCGACCGGGGCAGAATGCGCGGCGGTCGCCGCGCAAGCCGGTGAATTTTTCGGTGCCTTCGCTTGCACTTTTGGGCGAAAGGCGTCATGCTTGAGATGGTTACAAATAATCAGTGGGAGGTGGCACGGTGAGCGTCATCACGGACTACCTGCGCGACCTGCCGGCGGCCCAGCGACCGCAGACGCAGGCGCTGTACGAGCTGCTGCGCCGACTTTTGCCTGCGGCGGTTGAGACCTTCAGCTACGGCATGCCGGCGCTGCGCCAGCCCGGGGGCCCGGTGCTGGTGTACTTCAGCGCCTTCAAGGGCTGGGTCGGCTTCTACCCGACCAGCGCCCCGCTCGCGGCGCTTGCGTCCGAGCTGGCCAGCTTCAGCCACAGCAAGGGCGCGTTGCGGTTGCCTTACGACCGGCCGCTGCCGGAAGCACTGATTGCCAAGCTGGTCGCGGTGCGGCTGGCGGCGTTGAACTGACAAGTTTTGGGGGAACCGGTAAGCATCGACCGGTAAGTGAACCTTGCCACAAGGAGGGTACTATGAAATCTGCGAACATCATCCTGGTCGGCGACGGGGCCATCGGCTCTAGCTACGCCTTCAACTGCCTGACCACCGGCGTCGGCAAGAGCATCGGCATCATCGACGTCAACCGCGAGCGCGTTCAAGGCGACGTCGAGGACCTAGTCGACGCGCTGCCTTACGTCGCCCAGAAAAACATCTACGCCGCCAACTACGAGGACTGCCGCTACGCCGACATCGTGGTGATCACGGCCGGCGTCGCCCAAAAGCCGGGCGAGACGCGCCTGCAGCTTTTGCAAAAAAACGCGGCGATTATCAAGTCCGTGGTGGCCAACATCATGAAGAACGGCTTCGACGGCATCATCTTGGTCGCGTCCAACCCCGTCGACATCCTGACGGAGCTGACCTTGCGCCTGTCCGGCTTGCCGAAAAACCGGGTGCTGGGCTCCGGCACCGCGCTGGACTCCGCGCGGCTGCGCTCTGAAATCGGGCGGCGCTACAACGTCGACGTTCGCGCCGTTCATGGCTACATCATGGGCGAGCACGGCGACTCCGAGTTCCCGGTGTGGGACTTCACCACCATCGGCGGCCAGCCGATCCGCGAGTTCGTCCCGGCCGCTCGCCAGGACGCCGATTTTGAAGCCATCGGCGAGCGGGTCAAAACCGCGGCCTACTCGATCATCCAAAAAAAGGGCGCGACCTTCTACGGCATCGCGGCCAGCCTGACGCGCCTGACCCAGGCGGTCTTGAACGACGACCACGCGGCCTTTGCGATGTCCGTTCACCTGGACGGCGAGTACGGCCTCCACGACGTCTCGATCGGGGTGCCGGTGCTGCTCGGCGCCAACGGCCTGGACCGGATTTTGGAGCTCGACTTGAACCCGGACGACCTGCGCCGGCTGCAGGAATCAGCCCAGATCCTGCAGGACAACCTGCAGCAGGTGCTGGATTGAGCCAAGCAGACCGTAGTCTTTCGACGCGCGACGCGGCGGCTCGGCGCTTGGCGGCGCTTGACGCGGCGATTCAGGCCGACCCGCAAAACCGCGCCTTCACGCTGGCCGGGATGCGGCCGCTTTACCACATCACCCCGGACGCGACGATGCTCTTGATCAGCCAGGCCCCGAGCAACAAGGCCCAGTCCTCGATGGTGTTTTGGAACGACCCCAGCGGGGTGCGACTGCGCCAGTGGATGGGCATCAGCGATGACGAGTTTTACCGCTCGGGGAAGCTGGCGGTGATGCCGTTGGACTTCTACTACCCGGGCAAGGGGGCCCACGGCGACCTGCCGCCGCGCAAGGGGTTTGCCGCCAAGTGGCACCCGCAATTCCTGCCGCTGATGCCCAAGGTCCAGCTGATCCTCCTGGTCGGCGCCTACGCGCAGAAGTTCTACCTGAAAAAACGGGCGGCTAAGAGCCTGACGGCGACGGTGCGGCAGTTCGAAGACTACGCGCCGTACTTCCCGCTGGTTCACCCGTCGCCTTTGAACTACGGCTGGCTGGCCAAGAATCCCTGGTTCGAAACCACGGTGGTGCCGGCCTTGCAGCGGCAGGTACACGCGGCGCTGAAGGCGTGAGGCTGCCGGGTTGTGGCCCGGCGGCGGCGTGAGCAACGGCGGCGCAACCCGGTGACGTTGGCACAGTGAAACACGAGGTGTGGCATGACGGAAGAGACGAAAGAACGCATTGCCCAGGCGACCAAGGCGCTGGTCGGCACGGTCCCCTTTGCGGACATCAACGTGACCAGCATCATGAAGCAGGCCGGGCTGCGGCGCCAGACGTTTTATGATTACTACCGCGACAAGTTCGACGTGCTCGGCCACATCTATCGCACCGAAATCGACGCGGCGGCGGCCTTTTGCGGGCATTACCGGTACTGGCCGCAGACGCTGCACACGATGCTCGCCTACTTTGCGGCCAACGCGCGGTTTTACCGCATCGTGATCGCCATCGACGAGCAAAACGCGCCGGAGGACGTGATTCGCGGCCACCTGAGCGACATGATCCAGGCGATTTTGACCGACCTCAGCCGCACCCACCACCTCACGATTGACCCGGACTACCGGCGCTTTTTGCAGGACATGCTGAGCACGGCCTTCGTGGACGCGCTCAGGCGCTGGCTGACGGCGCCTGAGCCGGTGCCGGTGGCGACGCTTGAGACGCACCTCGGCACCTTCCTGGACGGCAGCTTCGCCGGCCTCTTGGGTCAGGCGGCCGGCCCGGTGATGAAGCAAGAGGCGTGACGACTGCACGAACAGGCGACTTCACCGCGTGAGGCCGCCTGTTTTTTTTGCGCCAAAAGGCCTTCCGGTCGGGCGGCATTGACGTTCGGGTCTAGCGTCGGGGGTTAATCTCACGGGCTCCGCTTAGCGCGGCGCCGGACACCTGCCGGCATCTGTCCGTTTACTTACTAATCCATAGTGGTAAGCTAAACATGTAAGAACGGAAGGGAAGTTATCATATGACTAAAGTTTTGATTCTTGGCGCCAACGGTCAGATTGCGCAGTTGGCGGAGGCTCAGTTGCTCAAGGACACCGATGCGACGCTCACGCTTTTTTTGCGCAAGGCCAAGCGCCTGACCGTGCAGGATGCGGCGCGTGAAACCGTCGTGGAAGGCGATGCGACCGACGCGGCCGCCATCGCCAAGGCGGCGCAAGGCGCCGACATCGTCTACGCCAACCTCGGCAACCGCGGCATCGAGGCCCAGGCCCAGGCCGTGGTCGCCGGGCTCGACCAGGCCGGCGTCAAGCGGCTGATCTGGATCTCGACGCTGGGCATTTACGACGAGGTGCCGGGCGCTTACGGCAAGTGGAACCACCAGATGCTCGACGGCGGCTACCTGGAGACCTACGCCGCGGCGGCCAAGGTGATCGAGGCCAGCGACCTGGCCTACACCATCATTCGCCCGGCCTGGCTGTCCAACAAGGACCTCGTGTCCTACGAGCTGACCGAAAAGGGTGAGGCGTTCAAGGGGACCGAGGTGTCCCGCAAGAGCATCGCGGATCTGATCGTCAAGCTGATCCAGGCGCCGACGCAGCACGTTCGCGCGTCGCTGGGCGTCAACCAGCCGAACACGGACGGGGCCAAGCCATCGTTTTACTAGTACAATTTTTCACAATTGATTTGTAAAAAATACTCCACAAAAGAAACAGACACCGTGTCACATTTGTGGTAGCATTAGTGAGAATATTGTGTACGGGGCATACTAGTTGTGCCGGCGGCCACCGTCAGACGGGGTGTAAGCTGTCAGCACGAACACGATTACCATTGCCTGTACTGAACGCCGTGGGGGCGGTGCAGCACGGGAGTATGACGCACACACTTCAAGGGCGGCTACTGCGGTGGCGGCCTTTTTTGAGTTGCCCGATAAGAAAGCGCTTGCGGCCGGGCTGCGCCGGTGGGACAATGGGCGAAAATTCCCTGGGGGAACGCGATGACTCACCTCAAGTATGGCTTACTACTGTTGCCAATTCTGCTTTTGACGGCCTGCCGCCAGCCGGCCGCCGCACCGAAGGCCGCGACCGCACCGAAGGCCGCGACTGCGCTGCCGGCCGTCAAGGTCACTATCGGCGGTCAGCCGGTGGCAGACGGGGCGACGGCGGCGGCCGGGGACCTGAGCGTCACCGTGACCAAACTCGCCGCCAAGGCCACGGGCAAGCTGACCGTCGATGGCCACCAGGTCGCGGTGCTGGGGGACGGCGCGGCCGCGCCCGGTAGCGCCAAGCTGACTTACGGTGTCAAGCTTGCGCAGCGCGACCGCCCAGCGATGCTGACGGTCGGCCGCCACCGCGTCGGCTTCACCGTCACGGCCCCGGGCCGCCGCACGGCCAGCGGCCACCTGATTTACATCGTGAAATGACGCACCGCACAAACAAGCGGTCAGGCCTTTACGGGCTTGACCGCTTGTTTTGCGCCACGAGTCGGCGTCCCGCGGTTGCGATTGGGTGATCTGGGTCAGGCCTCGCCCCAAAACGCCTTGGCCAGGCGCTGGCCCTGGTCGATTTTGGCCCATTGCTGGGCCGAAGTCAGCTCGTTGCCGCCGTCGCAGCTGGCAAAGCCGCACTGGTGGGAGAGGTAGAGGTGGTCCTTGGGCAGGATCGCGGCGGCCTGGTTCAGCAGGCGCAAGGCGCGGTCTTCGTCATCCAAGGCGCTGGTCTTGGAGCTCAGGACCCCGAGCACGACCTCGACTTCCGGCCGGTTTTGCAAGGCGGCCAAGGCGCTGATGGCACCGGCGCGGTCGTCGTCCCACTCCAGGAAGAAGCGGTCGTAGTGCTGGTCGCCCAGGAACTTCTTGGCGATGGTCGCATAGGAGCCGCCGGCCGCGTGGCGGGAGGCGTAGTTGCCGCGGCAGTTGTGGGTCCAGACCTTGAGGCCAAGCGCGTGGCCGAAGTCGCAGACCGCGTTGTTGATCGCGACGAACTCGTCGGCCAGCGCCTCGATGTTTTCGCCGTTGGCGGCGTAGAAGCCGGACGGGTTGTCGCTTGAGAACAGCTCCCACAGGCAGTCGTCGAACTGGACGATTTCCCCGCCGGCGGCCTTGTACTCGGTCAAAAATTCCTGGTAGGCGTGGATCAGCCCGGCCTTCAGCGCCGCCTTGGTCTCGTAGACCTGCCCCGCGCCGTACAGGTGATCGAAGAAGGTCAGCTCGGTGTAGGCATGCGCGGCCCCCCACACCGTGGTTTTGACCGCGGTGCCACCGGCCTGGGCCTTCAGCGCCTTGAAAACGTCGATGAAGTGGTGGTGCTTGCCGGACAGCGGCGCCGTGATGGCGAGCCCGATGTCCTTTCTGGTCTCGAAGTCACCGCCGTCGTGGTCCTCGAAGCGGTAGCCGTGGTCCACGATTTTGCGCTGGATGCCGCCAAAGCCCCAGAGAAAATCTAGGTGCCACATCGACTTGGAGTACTCGCCGTCGGTCAAGACGTCGAGGCCATGCGCCTTTTCCTTGGCCACGACGTCTCGAATCGCCGCGGTTTCCGTTGCCTGGTAGCCGGGAAAATCAGTGTAAAACGGGTAGGTGATGTCGTCTCGGTGTTCGATCTGGTCCTTGTAGCCGAGCAGCGCGGCCGGCCGCAGCAGCG
The DNA here is from genome assembly GCF_054785075.1 of Lacticaseibacillus suihuaensis. NCBI lineage: Bacteria > Bacillati > Bacillota > Bacilli > Lactobacillales > Lactobacillaceae > Lacticaseibacillus > Lacticaseibacillus suihuaensis. Next base: position 24,696 of record NZ_BAAGBJ010000007.1, read on the forward strand.
AGCCGACAATCTGAAAACGGGTTTGAGTCATGAGCGAGTCCTCCATCGCAATGTGTTTAGGCTTATCTTAGCAGGCACCGCAACAAATAGATAATACCCGCTTTGTTCATGCTATAATAGGCAGCGCCTATAACGAGTCGGCATCAACCGCGCGTCAAGCCGGCGAGCGGTTCGGTGCCGCAAGGAGGACACCATGCGCATTCAACAACTCGAGTACCTGGAGGCCATCGCGGCCACCGGTTCCATCAACGAGGCCGCCAAGCGGCTGTTCATCTCCCAGCCGTCCCTCTCGCAGGCGATGAAGGAGCTTGAAAAAGAGTACCAGCTTCAGCTCTTCTACCGCTCGAAGGTCGGCATCACGCTGACCGATGCCGGGCGGGAGTTTCTCAACTACGCCCGGGGGGTCTTGGACCAAGTCGACCTGCTGGACGGCCATTTTCGCCGCGGTAACGGGCGCAAGCAGCACTTCTCCGTTTCGGCGCAGCACTACGCCTTCGTGGTCAACGCCTTCGTCGAGCTGGTCAAGGAAATCGGCGGGGCGGCCTACGACTTCACGCTGCGTGAGACCCAGACCCGCGCCGTTTTGGCCGACATTCAGACCAGCCAGTCCGAGCTTGGCATCGTCTACCTCAACGGCTTCAACGCGCCGGTGATGCGCCGGCTGATTGCCGAAAAGGGGCTGACCTTCACGCCGCTGTTCGTCGCCCAACCGCACGTCTTCGTCGGCCGCGACAATCCGTTGACGGCCAAAAGCCAACTGACCTTGGCCGACCTGGCGCCGTACCCCTACCTGTCCTACGAGCAAGGCGACGCGAGCTCCTTTTACTTCGCCGAGGAGATCCAAAGCACCCTGGCCCATGCCACGCACGTGCGGGTGTCCGACCGCGCCACCATTTTCAACCTGATGGTCGGCCTGAACGGCTACACCATCAGCTCGGGCATCATCTCAAGCGACTTGAACGACGAGAAAATCGTCGCGATTCCCTTGGCCATCGCCGACCCGATCACCCTGGGCTACCTGCGCCGCAAGCAGCTGGCGCTGTCGCCGACCGCCACGCGCTACCTGGCGCTGCTCAAGCGCTACATTCGCCACTACGGCTTCGCAATTCTGGACTGAGGCCGGCAGCCGGGCCAGGTGAAGCCGGCGGCCGACCAGGTGAAACGGGCAGTTGGCCTGGATGGAACCGGCGGCCGACCGGGCCACGCGGTCACGGCCGCAGGCCACGGCCGCCAGTCGCGGTCGCCCCCAGAACGTGCAAACAGGCGCCGCCACCCGTATGGGCAGCGGCGCCTGTTGGGCTGCAGCTACTTGGCCTGCATCTGGTTGAGCTCCTCGCGGCAGTGAATCAGCGCCGTCAGGGTGTTGTTGATCGGGGTGGGAATGCCGAGCTCGGCGCCTTTTTTGGCCACGTAGCCGTTGAGGTAGTCGATTTCGGTCAGGCGGTGTTTGGCCAGGTCCTGGTACATCGAGGCGTAATGGGCCCCGTTTTGGCCCGGGGCGAACTGGCTCATGATCAGGGCCAGGGTCGCGGGTTCGTCGAACGGCACCTTGAGGCCGGCGGCGACCTGCGCGATTTCGTGCAGGGTGGCGGTGATCAGAGCGTCGCGGTGGGAGAAGCGGCCGAACTCGCCGACGTTGCAGCTGATCAGGCTGGTGTAGGTGTTCAAGACGCTGTTGAAGGCGGCCTTCTTCCAGATCGCCTCGATGACGCTCGGCGACACCGTGACGTTGAGGTGAGCCTGGTTCATCACCGCGACCAGCTGGGTCAAAAACGCGTCGTTGGCGGCATCCGGGGCGACGGCCTGCAGGCTGACGGAGCCGGTGCCGGTCAGCGTGACTTCACCCGGGCCGTCGAGCTCGGCCGACCAGACGGTGACGCCGGCGATGATCTGCTTGCGCGGCACGAACCGCTCGATGGTTTCGACGTTGCCGATGCCGTTGGCCAGCACCAAAATCTTGGTGTCCTGGTCGATCACGCCTTGAATGTCTTCGAGCATGCCGGCCATTTGCATGGCCTTGGTGAACAGAATAATCAGGTCAAAATGCTGCGGCTTGAGTGCGGCCGGGGTGAAGGCCGGAAAGGCGACGGTGGCGTCGCCCTCCGGCAGGTGAAACAGCAGCCCGCGCTGCTGAATCTGGGTGACATGGGCGGCCCAGTTGTCGATCAAGGTGACGTCTTGGTCGGCATCTTGGAGCATTTTTCCGAAGCGACTGCCCATTGCGCCGGCGCCAGCGATTGCGATTTTCATCATGTGTTCCTTCTTTCCGTGTTACTTGCTCAGGTCGACCTTCCAGTCGGCCTCGTTGTAAATGTTTGGCAGGAATTTCTTGAACAGGGCCCAGACGATCAGGCAGTAGACCAAGGGCAGGATGTAGTAGGCCAAGGCGACCACGAGGAGCTTCACCAAGGCGCTGCCGCCGACGGTTGCGTAGGCGTGAATCGCGGCGACGGGCTGGCCGAAGCCGGAGAACTGGGCGACGGCGGTGATTTTGAACAGCAAGGCGTTGGTCAAGCCACCGATGGCGCCGACCACGGCGATGGGAATCATCATGCGGGGATGCTTGACGAAGTTGGCCAGCATCATCTTGACGGAGCCGAAGAACATGGCGATCGACAGGCCGATGCCGTTAGTCTTGTAGGTCGCGATGCCGACGAACATGAAGCAGGCGGTGATGGCGACGCTCGGGGTACCGCCGGCCAGGCCGCTGAGCCCGATCGCGTAGCCCAAGGCGATGGTCGAGATCGGGGTGACGATCAACACCGCGAAGGCCGTGCCGAGCAGCAGGCACATCAAGACGGGCTGCAGGTCGGTGAAGGTGTTCAACAGCTTGCCGATCCAGGTCGAAATCATGTGAACGTAAGGGTAGCTCCAGGTGCCAAAGGCCCCCATCAGCGAACCGCCGACGATCGAGTCGACGATCAAGGCGAAGCTGCCGACGCGCTTGCGAATCAAAAACATCACGACGATGGTCAAGGCGATGATGATGATCGTGTTGATCAGATCGCCCATGCCGACCAGGGTGAAGGTCCCGTTCTTGACGGCGATGGCGCCGCTGCCGATCATCGCGGCCAGGCCGACCGAGGCCGACTCAACCATGGTGAGGTTGAAGCGCGTGGCCGCCAGGATCCCGGCCGCAAGCGGCACGGAGAACTGGCAGAGGCTGGTGGCGGTGCTGATGGCGGCCCAAAACGGACTGGTCGAGGCGAGTCCGGAGATGAACGGCGAGACGATGGCGGAAGGGGTGACCCCGACCACGATGGCCATGGCGACGGCCGACAGCAGGCGCTGCCAGAAGTCGCCGGGTTTGTACTGCTTCAACTCATTCATTGATTGTCCTCCTTGAGGTGACAAGTGTGCCGACGCCGCAACCCGCGGCACCGGGCAAATGATGGCGGCGCGGCGGCGTTGATCAGGCGCCGGTCACGCACGAACAAATTCTGTGAATGATTTCACTCAACAAGGCAAAGATACGGCGTTGCTCAATAATTAACAATGACCAAAGCAGAATCAGTATGATAGGATGAAGCTATCAGATGTGGAAGGGGTTGTCACCATTGAGCTTACGAACGCTGGAATCGTTCCTCGCCCTCAGCAAGATTTTGAATTACCGGCAAACCGCGGAGAGCTTGTTCATCTCTGAACCGTCGCTGTCGAACCAAATCCGCCAGCTTGAGGCGGAGTACAACTGTCAGCTAATCGACCGCTCCAAGCGCCAGATCCGGTTGACGCCGGCCGGCGAGCAGCTGGCGCTGTCGGCCACGCGCATTTTTGACGAGGTGCAGCGAACCAACCGGCTGATGTACCGGTTCAACAGCGCCAACAATCAGCGCTTCACCATCGGCGCGTCGGGGGTTCACCTGGTGTTCCCGCTGAGCCAGGAGCTGCAGGCGGCCTACCCCAAGGCGCGGTTCACCTTCGCCGAGACCTTCAACCGCGACATCATCCAGCGCGTGACCGACCGCTCGCTGACGGTCGGCTTCAGCTTCCTGGACACGGTGCCCAAGACGCTTGAGACCAGCGGGGTGTTCATCGATCACCTGGTCGCCGTCACCCGCGTGGGGGATCCGAACTTCAACGGCGTGGCGCAGCTGTCGGCCCTAGAGCTGCTCGCCCATCCGCTGGCGGTGCTGCGCGACGGGTTTTACATCAACAATTCGGTGACCCAGTTCTTCCGCTTCGCCGGCATCGCGCCGAGCTACACCTACACGCTTGAAAGCTACCACGCCTGCATCGACCAGGTGAAGCAGCAAAGCTGCGTGACCATCGTGCCGCGGTCGTTCTTCGACTCGCTGGCCGATTCGACGCTGCGCGGCATTCCGCTGGCCGGCAAGCAGCCGGCGCTGCCGATGGGACTGGTCTACCTCAAGGAGGAATCGGCCAACCCGATCATTCGCTCGCTCAAGCGCATGGCCCGAGACCTCTACGTCACCGGTGGCCGGTCGCACTAAAAAACGCCGCGTCACCGGCGGCTGTTGCCGCAAGGTGGCGAGGCGTTTTGGAAAATCAATCAATCAGGCGTGGCTGTGGCGTCGGGCCGCGGCCACGCGCCACTGGTGAATCAGCGACCGGTGGTACCACAGTACCGGCACCAGCAGGATCAGCGCTAGGAAGCCGCAGGACGGAAAGCCCCACAAGCCGCCGGCCACGTCCATCACGCCGCCGACGTAGAGGCTGCCGATCGGCGTGGTGCCTTGGTTGAGCAGCACGTAGACGCTCATGATGCGACCGCGCAGGTTGTGCGGGATATCGTACTGGAAGCTCGCGTTGCTCTGGTTGAGAAAGGCCATGTTGCAAAAGCCGACGGCGACCATCACGACGACGGCCAGGGCATAGCTGTGAACCAGAATCATCGCCGCCTGCAGGGTGGCGGTCGCCACGGCGACGGCCACGTACAGGTTGCGCTGCAGGCCGTAGCGCGACAGGTAGCTGAGCAGAATCGCGGCGGCCAGGCTGCCGACACCGGTGGCCGACAGCAGGTTGGCGTAGGTCTGGGCTCCGGAATGCAGGACCTCCTTGGCAAAAATGGGGATGATCACGTTGTTGTTGTAGTTGAGGGTGCAGACCACAAGCATCATCTCGGCGGAAAGTCGCACCTCCGCGTGGGTCCAGACGTAGCGCAGCCCGTCCAGCACGTCGCGCCAGATGCGCTGCTTGGACGGCGTCGCCACCGCGTGGGTCTGGTGAATCAAAAACAGCCCGAGCAGCACGGCGAGGTAGGAAATCGCGTCGACCAGGAAGCAGAAGCCGACGGAGAACTGCACCATCAGCACCCCGGCGATCGAGGGACCGGCGATTTTGGCCAAGTTAAAAACGGTCGAGTTCAAAGAAATCCCGTTCATCAGGTCCTTTTGCCCGACCAGCTCGACCACAAAGGACTGGCGCGTCGGCGTGTCGAAGCTTTGAAGCACCCCGTAGCCGATGGCAATCAACAGCACCTGCCAGTAGGCGACGACCTTGAGGTAGACGATCAAGGTCATGATGACGCCCAGCAGCAGGAAGCCGGTCTGGGTGATCATCAGGATGCGGCGCTTGGGGAAGCGGTCGATCAAAGAGCCTGCAATCAGGGTCAACCCCAGGATCGGCACGAACTGGCAGGCCGAAAGAATCCCGACCAAAAGCGCCGAGCCGGTCATCTGATACACCAACCAGGTCTGGGCGGTGCGTTGGATCCACGTGCCCATCACCGACAGCAGCTGGCCGAGCCAGAAGTAGCGGAAGTTGGGGTTGCGCAGGGAGGAGAAGGTGCTGCGAAGGACGTTCAAGCCGGGTCATCTCTTTTTCTGAAATATAACCAGTCTTGTCCTCCCGCTAACAAAAGTCAAGCGGCCGCGGCGATTGGTCGCGCATGCAAAAAAAGCGCGGCCAACCGCCGCGCCGAAGCACTCACACCCGGCGGCGCCGGTCCCGGTGCCATGCCCCATAGCGTTTTGGATTGGGCCGAACCGCCTTGTGTGTGGTGAAGCGTTCGAAGAAGCCGTCGCGGCTCAGGAAGATTGCGACAGTGGTGGCCAGCACCACGGCCAAAAAGCCGGTGGCCACCCACAAAATAGTGTCTGCCATGCTGATGCGCCCCCTTCGCCCCTTATTGTACCGCCGCGGCGGTCGGCGACGCACGTTTGAGCATCGTTGGTTAGCACTCTTAACCATAAAGTGCTAAAAATTTGCGTCACCGCCCGACTTCTGCGTTATAATAAAGGTGTTCGAAAATATAGTAGAAAACAACGGAGGTAGGAATCATGGCAGAAGATGTTGAGAAGACTTTGGTGCTTGATGAGCCGATGAACGCGGTGTTCGACTGGAGTGACAGCGAGCTTCCTGTTCGCGATGCGTTGTGGGATTACTACATGGAACACAACGGCAAGGACACGATCAAGACCGAAGAGACCATGAAGCCACTGCTTGACCAAAGCGATGACGAGATCAAGGCCTTGGCAGAGAAGCTGCTGAAGAAGTAACCAGAGCGCAGCGCGGCGCATTTAGGCGGCCGGCTAGCGTAAGGCGGGCGCTTGGGCCGCACTTTGGCCCGGGTGCTCGCCTTAGCTGGACGGGCCGCCGTTGCCGCGCGGAGCTCGACGAAACCAGAGCGCAGCGCGGCGCATTTAGGCGACCCGCGTGAACCAGGCCGCCCGTGCAGGCGCCCGTTAATTTTACATCACAGATTTTACACAGGCTCGGCCCCAGCGGTCGGGCCTTTTATTCTGGAAAAGGACTTTGAAAAGACTGTTTAAAGTTTTTTAAAAACGTGATAAAATGTTCTTGAGGTGATTCGCGTGAAAATATTGGATGTGCCAACGGTCAGCACGACAGATGTTAAGAAGAGTCCTGCAGAGGTTGCTAAACTTGCCGAAAAGCTCAACACAGGTGTTTACGTCTTGAATCGTGGCAAGGCCATTAGTGTGACGCTGACGCCGGATCAGTATCGTGAGCTGGTTGAGGATCAGGAACTTCTCCTGGATTTGCAGGCGGAGCAGCAGGCACGACTCAACCTAAGTCGTGATAATGGTCATCGGACGCCAATCGAGGCGGTCGTTAAAAATTTACCGAAAGAGATTGATCCCGATGACGGGTGGGAATAATGAAGCCACCGTATCAGATTGTATTTTTTGACGAGGCGCTAGAAGCGTACGAGCATCTCGATGGCAGTCAGCTTGTTTTTGTGAATAAGGCGTTGGTGCGTCTCGCCAATCTGGGCATGGCAGCCGGCCAGCCATTGGTTGGAGATCTTGTAGGGTATCGGAAACTCAAGAACAAACGGCTCGGCCTGAGGGTTGTGTTTGGCGCGGCCGAAAACGGGGTCGTTCAGGTTATCGACATTGTTGCCATCGGCAAGCGAGATGGTAAGCGTGTGTATCGCGATGCGGCCACTCGAATTAATGATCATCGATAGCTAAGGGACCGACACGCGCAGCCTATTCACTGTCATCACAGATTTTACACAGGCTCGGCCCCAGCGGTCGGGCCTTTTATTTGCCGCGACCCGCGAGGCCAGCCGCCGTGGTACAATGGGGCGAACCCGACAGGAGGCACAATCATGATTCGACCGATTAACCGCGACACCCTTTTTCTGCAGCGCAAGGCCCGACCGGCGACGCCGGCCGACCGCGCCGTCATCCAGGACCTCAAGGACACGCTGGCGGCCCACCGCGCCGGGTGCGTGGGGATGGCCGCCAACATGATCGGCGCCGACTGCCGCATGATCATCGCTGCGGTCGGCCCCGGCGCGATGGTGCTGGTCAACCCGCGCATCACCAAGCGAGCCGGCGCCTACCAGACCCAGGAGGGGTGCCTGTCCTTGAGCGGCGAGCGGCCGGCCGAGCGCTACGAGTCAATCACCGTCGCCTACCAAGACGAGCGGTTCCGGCCGCAGACGCAGGCCTTCAGCGGTTTTCTCGCCCAGGTGATTCAACACGAGGTGGCGCATTGCGACGGGGTGCTGATTTGATTGCCGCACCGCGCGTCGATGCGGCGGCGCTGGTTGACCGCCGCTGGGCCGACCTGCTGGCGGCCGAAGACCACCTGCTGACTGAGGTAAAAATGGTTCCGGAAGTCATTCCCAATGGTACCCTTCACCACGCGACGCTGGAAAACAGCGCCGTCGACCACCTCGGCCTGGCCGGCGCCGACCTCCCGCGGTTCGAGGCGACGGACACCGTCTGGACCGGTTGCGATCTGGCCAACGCTGACGTCGGGTCGGCCAGCCTGCTGCGGGTGGCCTTCACCGGCTGCCGGCTGACCGGCACCGTTTTGGCCGGCAGCTACCTGGCCGACGTCACCTTCCGCGACTGCCAGTTGGAGATGGTGAACCTGGCGGAGACGACGCTCAAAAACGTGCGGTTCGAACGCTGCCGCCTGGTCGCCGCGACGCTGGACGCGGCCAAGCTCAAGGCCGTCACCTTCAGCGATTGCGACCTCGATCGCGCCAGCCTCGCCGGCCTGCGCCTGCGTGGTCTGGACCTGCGCGACTGCCGCTTCCAGACCCTGGAAGTCGAACCCAGCCAGCTGCGCGGCGTCATCGTCACGCCGCAGCAGGCGGCCAACCTCGCCGTGCGGGTGCTGGGGCTGGATGTGCGGGAGTAGGGCCGCGACTTGTTGGGCCGGCACCGGGCGGCACCAGTTGCGGCCGGCACCGGTTGCAGCGGCCAATCCCACTGGCGCTGCTTGGCGCCGCGACGCCGCTTCCGCCAGTCGTCCTCGTGAACGCGGCCGGCGACCGTTCCCGCCACGCCAAAGGCCGGCCGATTCATTCCACCACCATGGTGAACGAATCGGCCGGCCTTTTTGCCGTGCATGCGGTTAGATGAAGTGCAGCACGATGAAGAACAGCGGCGGCACCGCCAGCGCCGGCAGGAGGTTCAGCGTCTTGATGTCGGCGAGGTGCAGCAGGTTGATGCCGGACGCGAAGATTAGGATGCCACCGACCACCGACAGCTCGGTGAGCAGCGCCGAGGAAATCGCACCGGCCGCCAAAAGCGTCAGCAGGTAAATCGCGCCTTGCCACAAGAACAGCACCGGCGCCGCCAGCGCGATGCCAAAGCCAAAGGTCGAGGCCAGCACCACCGCGGTGATCAAGTCGAGCGTCCCGTTGGTGAACAAGAAGGTGTAGTCCTGATTCAGTGCGGCCTGCATCGGCCCGACAATCGACAGGGTGCCGATACAAAACAGCAGGATGGCGGTGGAGAGTCCCTGGGCCAGCGCCGATTGGCCACCGGCCTTGGCCATCAGGCGGTTGAAGCGGGTGTCTAGATCCAGCGCCTGGCCGACGACGGCGCCGATCGCCATGCTGGCCAAGAACAGCACGGGGTACTTGCTTTTGGGCATCGCCTGCACGGTGGCGTTGGCGCCGAGCAGCATCACGGCCAGCCCCATCGCCTGCATCAGGCTGGCCTGGAATCTATCGCCGATGCCTTTTTTGAACAGGGCCCCCAAGGCGCTGCCGACCAGAATCATCCCGGTGTTAAAAATCGTTCCCCACATGTCGTCGTCCTCCCGGTTGTGCGTTAACGGTTAGTATACGCCTGTGAACCCGGAATTTCGGCACCGGTCGCCAAAATTGCCACAAAAAAAGTCCAACACCGTCTGTTGGACTTTCGGGTCAACTCATTTCCAGGCCTTCCTGGACGCTGACGACCAAGACCAATCGGGGATTGGTTAGGGGGGTGGTCGGCAGTGGGATGTTATGCAATGACGTGGTCATTTTAACGCAGAACGGTGGACAAGTAAAGGGTTCCTGAGCAAGCCACAAGTTGTACCCACCAATGAACGACGTGCCTACCAACCGTGATCGCCAGGCATAGACCACTGCGGTTGCCCGGCAGTCAAAAAAGCGGCGCCGCACGAGGCAGCACCGCTTGGGGTTACTTGAGGGCGTCCAGCGCCTTTTGCGGAATCGCGGATTCGTCGACGTAAGACGGGCCCTTGATCACGCGCTTGTCGGAGATCTCGGCCTTGAGGTACTTGCCCTCGGCGTAAGGTTGCGGGTTTTTGCTGGAGAGTTCGAAGTTGACGGTTTTGGTCGTGCCGTCCTTCAGCGCCCAGGTGAAGCTGTAATCGTAGGAGTAGTAGCCGGCGATGACCTTGCCGGAGTCGTCGGTGGTCTTGTGCCGCGCCGGGGTGGTGGTCACCTTGGTGTAGCCGGTTGCGCCGGCGTAGGTGCTGGCGTAGTACTTGTAGCCGAACCAGCCGCCGGCAAAAACAATAACGATGCCGATGACGGCGAGAATTTTTTTCATAAGTGAGACGCTCCCATCTGTGTTTGTCTGAGTCCATCTTACCAGACCTGGCGCCGGCGTCACTAGCAAACCGGTGACAGTCGCCTTCCACTTTTGTCACCTGGGTGTAAAATGGCCAAGATGCAAGGAGGCATGATGGTGGCAAAAACAGCGCGAGGCGGTCAACCGCCGGCTTTTTATTCCTTGGCGGCGACGTCTTTGGGCACCGGCTTCGCCACGTACGGCGTGTCGGCGATTCTGATTCTGTACCTCTACGCGGCGCCGAGTGCGGGGCTTGGGTTCGACCGGGTGGCCGCGACGCAGATTCTAGCGGTGTTCGCCACGGTGGGGTTCATCGCCGGCACCGCCGGCAGCTTTGCGGCCGACCGGCTGGTGGGGATGCGCAAGCTGGTGTTGGCTGGCAACTTAATCAAGGCGGCCGGGGTGACGCTTTTGGCGGTGCCCGGCGGCGGGGCGGCCCTGCTGTGGGGCAGCCTGGCGTTGCAGGTCTGCGGCTCTGCGGTCTGTGGCCAAAGCCTCAACGCGCTGGCCGGGGCCTTGTACGACCGCGACAGCCCCCAACGCGCCGCGGCCTTTTCGCTGCTGTACATCACCGCCAACATCGGGGCGGCGGCGCCTTTGCTCACCGGCGTCGTAGCCCAGCGCTTCGGCTACCACGCGGGATTTGCCGTTGCGGCCGCGGCGCTTTTGCTCAGCCTGATGCCGTATTGGTGGGGGCAGCGGCGGTGGTTCGGCAGCATCGGGCTAACACCGGTCGATCCGCTGCCACCGGTCGCCCGGCGGCGGCTCCTGGCCGGGGCGGCGGCCGTGCTGATCGCGGTCGGGTTGCTCGCGGCGGTGGCGGCAAGCAACCGCTGGCTGAGCGTGGCCGGCGTCACCACGGTGATCGGCTGGCTCAGCCTGGCGCTGCCAATCGGTTACGCCGTCGTGATGGTGAACTCGGCCAAAACCAGCGCGAGCGAGGCCCGGCGGGTGCGGTACTTCGTCGTGTTCATGATCGGCAACGCCATCAGCATCGCCGTTTACGGGCAGGCGACCGGCATCCTGGCGCTTTACGCGGCGGATTCCGTGCGGCTGACCTACTTTGGGCTACACCTGACGCCGGCCGGCTTCCAGACCGTGCCGGCGGTGTTTGCGATCCTGTTCGGCGCCGCGGCGAGTGTCGCCTGGACGCGGCTGGGGCGTCGGCAGCCGAGCGACACCGTGAAGTTTGGCCTGGGGATGGTGCTGTGGGGCCTCGGGCCGCTGTTCATGGCGGTGCCACTGGCGCTTTTTCCTTCCGGGGTGCGGGTGTCGCCGCTGTGGCTGGTCGGCTTCTACGCGCTGATCACGCTGGGCGAGGCGCTGACCTCGCCGATCGGCACGGCCATGGCGACGCGCATCGCGCCTTTGGCCTTCACCACCCAGCTGGTGACCGTCTATGCGCTGTCGCAGGCCGGTGGCAACGGGCTGGCCGCGCTGTTGGTCACGCTGTACCGGCCGGGCCACGAGGCGGCCTACTTCGCGGTGCTCGGCTCGGTCACCATGGTGTTCGGGCTGGGGATGCTGGCCTGGCGCCGGCGGCTCTCGGCTGGGGTGACCAGCGGGTTGACGCGGTAGTCGGGTCGGCAGGCGGCTTGCGGCGGCGGTCGGCAGGCGAATGACCACCGGCCGCCGCTCGCGGCACGGTCACGACGGTCCTACTCGGCACATTCGGTGAATCGTCTCATTGCGACAGCGCTTGCGTTTTAATTAATCACATGGTAATCTAATGGAAACATGAGAAGGAGGGGCCGGGATGAATTTGATCAATCGGCGACTGCAAAAGCAGTCGAATTAGGTACGCGAGACCTAATGGCACACGTTCGGTACGTCTGCGGCGCAATTGCGTCGCGCAGGCGTCATGGTTTCGTGCGCGCCGATGAGATCAGTTCATCCTTGCCCCCGACGGTGGAGTCCGCGGTGCGGGCTCCTTTTTGATGGCCGCAGTTTCGTGCGGTCGCGGCATCTGATCTCCGGGCGCACCCTGGAGGAAAAATGTTCAAACATGTTCTGACGCGAAAGGGCGAATTCACTCGCGTCATCGTTTTGCAGGCCGTCAACAACGCCTTTCTGGTCTGCTGGTCGTTTTTGTTTCAGCTCATCGTCGACACCGCGATGGGCAAGACCCAGTGGCGGTTCGTGCCGCTGACCATTTTCATCATGGGCTACGTCTTGGTGATGGACATCGTCTTCACCGCCGACCACTACCAGACCAACCTGCTGAAGTTCCGCACCACCGCCAGCTTGCGCGAGGCGGTGGTCGCCCAGACCGCGCGGCTGTCCCCGGCGGCGTTCGGCGAGCTCGGCGTCGGCGGCATCATCGCCAAGCTGACCAAGCAGCTAGACAAGGTCGAGACCGACTACTACGGCAGCCTGCTCGGCATGTCGCGCCTGCTGTTCCAGTTCCTGTTCGCCGTCGCCGGCACCCTGGTGATCAACCCGCTGGTGACGCTGGTCGCGCTGGGCCTGGCGCTGCCGTCTCTGGCGTTGCCCTACCTGACGAAAAAGGCGATCACCAACGCCTCGGCCAAGCAGGTGGCGGAGATCGAGCGCTACACCACGCGCATCACGGATCTTTTGGGCGGCTTCACCACCCTGAAGTTCGCGCTGGCGCCGGCCGCGTTGATCGGCCAGCACCGGCTGGCGAACCGCAAGATGCTCGCCGCGCAAAAGGACAACGAGCGCATCAACCAGATCACGTCCGGCCTCGCGATTTTCCTGAACGACGTGACCACCCTGATGATCTGGGTCGTCGGCGCCGTCCTGGTGCAGCGCGGCGAGATGGGCATGGGCCAGCTGGTCGCCTTCGCCAACCTGACCGGCTTCATGGCGTGGCCCCTGACCGAGCTGACCCAGACGATTCCGACCATCATCGGCGGCGGCAAGGCGGCCGCGGTGATCGGCGAGTTCCTGGACCGGCCGACGCAGGCGGACGACGCGCCGGCGCTGATTGGCGGGACGGTCGGCGACCCGATGAACGTGACCGCGGGGTCGGTGGCCTCGGCCGCAGACGGTGAGACGAGCGGCGACAGGGTTGCTGGGACGACGACTGTTCCGGTCAGCGACGGCTTACCGGCCGCCGCCGCACCGGTGGCGGCGCCAACGACCGCGGCCACCGCGTCGCGCGTCACGGCTCGGGCCAGCGGCCTTGGCCTGACCATCGGCGACCGCCGCGTGTTGCAAGGCGTCGACCTGGTGCTGGATCAAGGCAAGAAGTACCTGCTGGTCGGTGCCAGCGGTAGCGGCAAATCGACTTTGGTGCGGCTGCTGCTGGGTGAACTGGCACCAACGGCTGGCGAGTTGACGCTGATGGGTGCGGCCCCGGCGAGCCTGCCGCGAACGGTGGTGTACTCGCGCATCGGGCTTTTGGCGCAAAAGGGTTACGTGTTCGCCGCGACCGTGCGGGAGAACATGACGCTGTTCACCGAAGGCTACGCCGACGCCGCGATTGTCGCCGCCTTGACCCGGGCGGGGCTTGGCCCGTGGCTGGCCGACCACGGCCTGGACACCTTGGTGTCCGAGGCCGGCGCCGAGCTGTCCGGCGGGGAAAAGCAGCGCTTGGCGCTGGCCCGGCTGTTTTTGCGCGGCTACCCATTCTACGTCTTCGACGAGCTGACCACCGGGCTTGACCCGCACATCGCCGACCGCCTGCAGAAAGACATCTGCGCGATGCCGCAGGGCTTCTTGATGATCACCCACACCTACAACCGCGACGCCTTTGCGGCCGTCGACGAGATTTTGGTGATGCGGGCGGGACGTCTGGCAGCCCGCGGCCGGGTCGAGACCCCGGCGGTTCAGGCGGCGCTGCGCGAGCTGGCGATGATCTGAGGAGATGGTGACCATGAATGACTTAACTTACCGGCCGGTCGAACCGACCGACTACCCGCTGATGGCCGCCTGGTACCGGAATCCGCGCGTGATGGCGCCGGTCGGCTTTCCGACGGGCTTGACCAAGACCGTGGATCAGATTACCAGCACCGTGGCGCGGCATCTGGCCAAGCCCGGTGCCGGATGGGAGACCATTGTGTCCGGTGGACGCCCGATTGGTGAGTTCCTGTACGCACTTGAGGCACCGGGCGTGATGACGTTTGACATCACAATCGGCGAGTTCGACTGTCAGCAGTTGGGCCTGGGCACCCGCGTGCTGCGCGAGCACCTGCCGGCTGTGGCACACAAGCTGGGCGCCACGCGCGTCGCCATTGAAGTCGATGCGCATAACGCGGTGGCCCTGCACGTCTACGCCAAGGTGGGCTTTGTCAAAAGCAATCTGCCGGTCGCGCCGTGGCGCGATCCGGCGGGGCAGCTGCACACGGCGGTTGGCCTGGTCCTGGCGGTGACGCGATGAGCAGGTGGCCGATTCTGAGTGCGAGCCAAACGGCGTGGCCAGTGACTGATTGTCCGCTTTAACGGCTGAAACCGCGGCCGGTCGGGGATGGCATGCATTCCCCGAAGGAATCAAATGGCGACACCCGACTGATTGGGCTCATCGGCAACCGCACAGCGGCCGGCCGGTGAGCCCTTTTGGTGTCGGCGCGGTTAGGTGAAAGCCGGCCGGACCACGGCCCAGGTCAGCTCGAAGTTTTGTTGAAAGTCGGCGTCCCACCGCGCGGCGTATTCAGGCGCCGAGAAAAACATGAAGCTGTACAATACGCCGGTGGTGAAGGCGGCGTCCTTGCCCGTCGCGGCCATGAAGCTTCGGCCTAGCGCTTGCGCGTGTTGGGTGTAGGCCGCGGTGTCGGCGGCGATGTAGGCGGTGTAGACCGCAAACATGGCGGGGTCGCGCAGCCGGGCCTGGCGCTTGGCGTCGGCCAGCGTCCAGAGCCAATCGTGTGCGATGGTCGCGTCGTCGGCTGCGACCGTGGCCCGGTACGGGAACAGGGCCGCAAGCTCGCGGTTCAGCCAGCGAAGGGCCAGCGCGGTCCACAGGGCCTGCTTGCTCGCGAAGTGCTTGTACAACGCCGCGTGGCTGACGCCCAAGGCGGCGCCGACGTCTTGCAGCGTCACCTTCAGGCCGCCGGTTTGTCGCACCAGCTCGGCCGCGGTTTGGAGAATTGCATCATCGGTAAGTTTTGTCATGGGGACATTTTACCACGAGTTACAAAAATAAAATATTGTAACTTTAATCAAGTTGCTGTACCCTACTGGGGAGCAGGCGCTTGGACCTGCAATTCCAGATAAAGGATCCACAATCATGAAACTCACCCACAACACCATTCTCATCACCGGCGGCACCTCGGGACTCGGTCTGCGTCTCGCCCAGGCCCTGCTGCGCCGCGGCAATGTGGTCATTGTGACCTCGCGTCGCCAGGCCGTCATTGACCAGGCGGTGGCCGCCAACCCGGGGCTGGTCGGCTACCCGGTCGATGTGGCCGACCGGCAAAGCGTTCAGGCGCTGGCGGCCACGGTGCGAAGCCAGCACCCAGCCCTGAATATGGTAATCAACTCGGCCGGTATCATGCGCGGCGTGAACTTTTTCGCCCCGCAAACGCCGCTGACCGCCGAGATTGAGACCAATCTGATTGGCACCGCCAACGTCGACTGGGCCTTCCTCCCGCAGCTGGTCGCAGCCCCCGAGGCGGCGCTGGTCAACGTCAGCTCGGGTCTGGGCTACCTGCCCAGCACCGCCCATCCGCTGTATGCCGCCAGCAAGGCCGGGGTAAACGCCTTGACGACCGCGCTGCGCAACCAGGCCGCGTATTGGGGCTACCGCCACTTGCACGTCATTCGGGTCGCGCCGCCCTTGGTCGCGGCCACGAACCTGGAGCCGACGATGCATGCCAACGGCGAGCGCAACCCGCTCAACATGGACATCGACGCGTTCGTCGCGGCGGTGCTCAAGGGCATCGGGCAAAATCGCGCCGTGATCAACCCCGGGGCCAGCCGCCTGCTGGCCGCCGCGGGTCGCCTGGCGCCGCGCTGGCTGGTGGCCCGGCTGATGCGCCGCACGATGCAGACCGAGTTTCCAAAGAACGCCGGTGAGGCCAAGGTGTGACGCCTTGCCGGCAGTGGTCCGACGATGATTCGGGGACGGGAGTCGGACTTGTCTGTGCTGGGGTTCGACGTTTTGCCACGGCCGAACCGCGTTCGGACGGCGATTCGGCGCGATTGCGGCGACGGCTGGGCCGGGCTGTGATATAGTAGCGGCAAGGAGGGGATGACATGCAGTACCCGGACAAGTACCACCTGACGCGCGACCAGAATCGGCGCTTCACGCGCAGCAACTTCACGCGGCTGGTGCATACCACGGCGCGGTTCGAAGGGGTCAACACAACGCTGCCGCAGACGCAGACGGTTCCGGATGGGCTCGGGGTCGCCGGCGTGACGCTGGCCGACATCAACGTGATTGTGCAGCTGAAGCGCGGCTTCGAGGCCATCACGACGGTGGATGCGCCCCTCACGCTGGATTTGGAAAAAAAGCTGAACGCGATTGTCGCCAGGAACGATGCCCCGGTGCCGGGCGAGCTGCGTTCCAGCCAAGGGGGCGTCGACATGGGTGCCGCCGGGCTGATCAACGTGCCGCTGGACCGGTGGGGCGAGTGGCACGACCTGATCAGCGCGTTTGACCTCTCGGGCGACGCGCAGGCCATCAAGGATTGGACCTACGCGAACGCGATTCAAGGCGTTACTCTGGCGTAACCCGCCGAAAGGAGCCGCTCATGCAACTGTATTTTCTCTGCACCGGCAATTCCTGCCGCAGCCAGATGGCAGAAGGCCTCGCCAAGGCGCTGCTGCCCAACACCTGGCGCATT
Source organism: Lacticaseibacillus suihuaensis (assembly GCF_054785075.1). Classification (NCBI taxonomy): domain Bacteria; kingdom Bacillati; phylum Bacillota; class Bacilli; order Lactobacillales; family Lactobacillaceae; genus Lacticaseibacillus; species Lacticaseibacillus suihuaensis. Next base: position 41,698 of record NZ_BAAGBJ010000007.1, read on the forward strand.
CAAAGCGCCGGCGTCGAGGTCCACGGCCTCAATCCGCAGGCCGTCGCCGCAATGGCGGCGCGGGGCCTGGACATCTCCCAGGCCCAGTCCAAGCTGATCGACCCGGCCTACCTGGCGACCAGCGACGTCGTGATCACGCTGTGCGGTGACGCCAGGGACCGCTGCCCGGCGCTTGCACCCGGCACCCACGCGCTGCACTGGCCGCTGCAAGATCCCGCCCAGGCGGCCGGCAGCGCAACCGAACGCGCCGCGGTTTTTGCCACGGTGCGAGACCAGATCGAGACCCTGATCCGCGCGACCTGGCCACAGGCGGTGCAGGCATGAGCAAGCGGCTAATTCTGATCGGGGGGCCGATGGGGATCGGTAAGACCACGCTGGGCCGGTACCTGGTCGACCACAGCTCGGACCGCGCCGTTTTCCTCGACGGCGACTGGTGCTGGGCGATGCACCCGTGGGACTTCAGTACCGAAAATAAAAAAATGGTGATGACTAACATCCAGTTTCTGCTCAACGCGTTCATCGCCAACTCGCGTTTCGACACTATCGTCTTCGTCTGGGTGATGCACCAGCAGGCGATCATCGATTCGCTGCTGGACGGCCTGCGCGGCGATTTCACTGCGTATTCGGTCTCGCTGGTCGCCACCCCGGCCGAGCTGACGCGGCGCTTCGAGCAAGATGTCGCCGCCGGGGTTCGCGAGCAGGCGGCGCTGGCCGAGACGCTGGCACGGTTGCCGCTGTACGACGCGGTCGCCTCGCTGAAGCTGGATGTGACCGGATTTGATTGCGCCGAAAGCGCTGCGCGGCTCTTGGCGCTGGTCGCCGCGGCGACGCCGATTTTTCCGAAAAAATCATGAGAAATCATTGACAGCCGCATGAGAGAGGCGTAGTTTAGCGGTAATCAAAACATTTCGTCCTAAACCGTTGAAGTGGAGATCAAGACTGTTGTGCCCGTAAAGAGAGCGACCGGAGCTGAGAGTGTCGTCGAACGCAGGCAGTTAAATGGACCACTGAGGGTCAGCCCAAAAGCCGCGTGCGGCGAGTCAGGCTGAACGTCGGGCATACGTCAGTTGCCGGGAGGGTGTTGGCCCTTCGCTAAGGGGGAGCGTGCATACGTGTTTGCACGTGCCAATTAAGGTGGTACCGCGGAGCAATTCCGTCCTTAATCAGTCAAAAAGACTGGTTTAGGGCGGAATTTTTTGTATCCAGAGCGCAGCGCGGCGCTTCGCCGCTGCCCGACACCCACCACATTTTTTGGAGGCACAACATGTCAATCACCTTTGCACGAATCGATGAACGCCTGGTTCACGGCCAGATTATGACCACCTGGATCAAGCAGTACCCCGCCGACACCATCCTGATCGTCGACGACGCCTTGGCCGCCGACGACTTCACCAGCTCGATTCTGGCGATGTCGGCGCCGGCCGGGCTGACCATCGCCATTCAAGGCGTGGCCGCCGCCGCGGCGACGTTGAACGACGCCGGCGCCGAGCCCGTGTTCGTTTTGTTCAAAACGCCGCAGGCCGCCTTGGCGCTGGCCCAGGCCGGGGTGGTGCTGTCGGCCCTGAACGTCGGCAACATGGGCAGCCGGCCGGACCGCCAGCCGCTGACGCACCGGGTCTTCGCCAGCGCCGCCGAGGTGGCCGCACTACAAGCGCTGAAGGCCGCCGGTACCGACGTCTACCTGCAGATGCTGCCGAGCGACGCCAGGCAGGAATTGGAGGATGTGAAATGACGACTTTAGTCTTTGCCTTGATCATCGCCGCCCTTTGCTGGCTGACCAGCTCCGCGATTCCGATGTGGTCGCGCTGGGCGTTTTACTTCGGGGCGCCGCTGGTGGCCGGGCTGATCGACGGGCTGCTGCTCGGCGAGCTGACGTACGGGTTGCAGGTCGGCGCCACGATTCAGGCCGCCTACATCGGGCTCTTGGCGATCGGCGGGTCTTTGCCCAACGAGATGGCGATCGCCGGCTACCTCGGCGTCGCGATGACGATGCTGTCGCACAGCGACCCGGCGACGGGACTGGCGATCGCCACGCCGCTGGGGCTGCTCGGGGTGCTGTGCCTGAACGCCAAAATGGCGCTGAACCCGATCTGGGTGCATAAGGCCGACAGTTACGCCGCCGCCGGCGACATCCGCGGTCTGCGGCGCATGAACCTTTTGGCCTCGCAAATCGTGCCGTTCATCACTTACTTCATTCCGGCCTTCCTGTGCGTGTACTTCGGCGGCCACTACTTCACCGCGTTCATGGCGGCGCTGCCGGCGCAGATCACCGCGGTGCTGACTTTGATCGGCAAGCTGATGCCGGCGCTGGGCCTGGCGATGCTGATGCAGGCGTTGGCCAAGCGAACCACGCTGCCGTTCTTGCTGGTTGGCTTCGTCTTGGCGGCCTACCTCAAGCTCAACATCACCGCCGTGGCCATCATCGGCACCGGTTGCGCGTTGCTTCACTACTACTACATGCCGATGGGAGGCAAGCAACATGACTAAGACAATCAGCAAAAAGGCGCTGCGTCAGACCTGGTTCGCCTGGCAGTCCTGGGGGCAGATCTGTTACAACTACGAGCGGATGATGGGGCTGGGCTTCGCGCATGCCATGTCTTACACGCTCGCCGATCTGTACCCCGATGACGATGACGCCTTGGCCGCCGGGCTGACCCGCGAGCTGACGTATTTCAACACCGAAAACACCTGGGGGGCGATGATTCCCGGCATCGTCGCGTCGCTGGAGGAGCAAAAGGCCAACGGGCAACCGGTGTCCGGCGACATGATCAACAACCTCAAGGCCGCCTTAATGGGCCCCCTGGCCGGTATCGGCGACACCATCACCCAGTCGTTGGTCAAGGTGATTCTCTTAGGCATCGGCATCGACATGGCCAAAAGCGGCAGCGCCTTGGGGCCGATCCTGTTCGTCCTGCTGTTTTGCGCCTACGCCTTGATCGTCGGTCACACCACCTTCTACGCCGGCTACCGGCTGGGTAAAACGGCGGTGACCAACCTGCTGGCCGGCGGTCGCATCGCCCGGGTGACCGAGGCCATCGGCGCCTTGGGGATGATGGTGCTCGGCGCCTTGATTCCCACCACCATCACCGTCACCACGCCGCTGAAGGCCACCTTCGGCCAGCTGAAGCTCGAACCGCAGAAGATTCTCGACTCGGTGGTGCCAAGCCTTCTGCCGCTGGTGGCCTTCGTGATCTTGTACCTGCTGCTCAAAAAAGGGGTGCGGCCGACCCGCCTGATGGTCGGCCTGATCGCCTTTGCCGTCGTCGCCGGGCTGCTGGGCATCCTGGCGTGACGATTGGCGGGGCCGCGGCGTAGGCCGTCAACCCGTCGCAACTGAATGCGTCTTTGCAAGCCCGGTGCGGCGTCGTCGCACCGGGCTTGTTCGTGCCGGCGGTTGACTTTTCGGGGTTTCCCGTGCTACCCTGCAAAGGTCGCTAATGAGGAACCGTTACGATTAACGCGGCGTTAATCGTAACGGCCGCGCGGTTTGGACCAGCTTCGACTTACTATTGACAAGCGGATGCAGGCTGGTATGATGGAACTTGTTAATCGTAATGGTTACGGTTATCACGACTCGGGGGGAACACATGCAAGGGAGACACAAGACACACTGGCTAGTCGCGGCGCTGCTGACGCTGGCCGTCGCCAGCGGGCTGAGCGGCTGCGGCAAGGCCGCCGCCCCGCAGGCCAAGGGGCTGCAGGTGGTGGCCAGCGTCGATTTTTACGCCGACGTCGCCCGGGCGGTGGTCGGCGATCACGGCACGGTCACCGCGGTGATCAACCGGCCGGACATCGACCCGCACGACTACGAGCCGACCGTCGACGTCGCCAAGACCGTGGCCAAGGCCCAGATCGTGATCCAAAACGGCGCCGGCTACGACGACTGGATGAATCGCCTGCTGGCCGCCGACGACACCGGCATCACCCAGGTCACCGCGGCCAAGGTGGTCGGCATCAAGGACGGCGACAACGAGCACGTCTGGTACAAGCCCGACGTGATGCCGAAGCTGGCCCGTGCCCTGGCCGCCGCCTGCGCCAAGCAGGACCCTAAGCACAAGGCGGCCTACGCGAAGAACGCCGCGGCCTACATCAAAAGCCTCAAGCCCCTGACCGCCAAAATCGCGGCGCTGAAAAAGGGCGCTTCGGGGCAGGCGGTGGCCGTGTCCGAGCCCGTTTTCGACAACGCGCTCAACGCCATGGGCTACCGCATCGTCAACAACCACTTCGCCCAGGCCATCGAGGAGGGCACCGACCCCAGCCCGGCCGACATTCGCGAGCTGGAGGCCGCCATCGCGGCCGGCAAGCTGGCCTTTTTCGTCCAAAACACGCAGGCCGAGAGCAAAGTGGTCACCAATATCGTCAAAAAAGTTCGCGCGGCCAAGATTCCGGTGCTGAAGGTGACCGAAACCATGCCGACTAACGCGACCTACACCAGCTGGATGATGCAACAATACAACGCGCTGGCCAAGATTCAGCGCGACCACAATGGAGGGAATTGAATGGCAAAACGTTCGAAGATCGAAAAGGCCAAGCGCCAAGAAGCGCTGGTCGTGAAGTTCGCCGCCAAACGCGCGGCCCTGAAAGCCGCCGGCGACTACGCGGGGCTGGCTAAGCTGCCGCGAGATTCCAGCCCGGTGCGGATGCACCACCGCGACGCCCTGGACGGCCGGCCCCACGCCTACCTGCGCAAGTTCGGCCTGTCGCGGCTGAACTTCCGTGAGCTGGCACACAAGGGCCAGATTCCTGGCGTGAAGAAAGCGAGCTGGTAACATGAGCAAACAAGACACCGCAACCGCCTACCGCGAGCTGAAAAGCCCGAACCGCAAGACCCGCAGCCGCGCCTTGCGAACGCTTAAGGACGCCAAGAAGCGCGGCAAGTAACCGCTCTGCGTGAGCGACCCACAACCGGGTCGCTTTTTGCTTGCTTCTGTGACGGACAAGCAGGGGCTTTCACGTAATTTCAAGAATATCAGGGTTGAAGAAACCGCTTTCTCTCCCTATAATTGGGTTGATTCGTGAGCGAGAATTGTTGAAAACAGCCGGAAATTGGCGATGGGGAGGCGTCGAAATGACACGAAAAAGGGATGGGTTGGCTCGCGTGGTCGCGGTTTTGTTGGGGTTGGCAGCTTTGGCCGCCATCGCCGTGGTGGTGGCGACGGCGGCGGGGCAGGTGACGGTGACCCGGGTGGATCTGGGGCCCGGGCACGTCTACCGCGATGCGGTGGTGGCGCAGTTCGACGGGTGGCACCGCGTGGGTAGCGGGGCCGCCGGCTGGTGGTAGGTCGCACTCGGCCTTGGCGTGATGGGACCGGTGACCGCCGGGCTGCGCGTCGGGCTGACCGCAGTCACCTTGGTCGAGGCCCTGCCGACGCTGGTTTTGGTGGTCGCGCTGTGGCCACTGCTTCAGGCGGCGCTGCACCAGCGGCCGCTGGCGACGGCCGCCAAGCGGTTGGTGAATGGCAGCTGGTGGGGGCTTGGCCTGAGCCTGTTCAACGCGCTTTTGCTGCCGCTGGTGGTCAAGGGGCTGTCCGGTGATCACCTTCAGATGGACTTGCACTTCAATTCGCTGGCGGATCTCCTGTTGTGGCTGCTTTTGGCGCTACTGGGGGTACTGCTGGCCGAACGGAATCAGTGAGATGCGACAGTCGCAAGCCAATGCGGCTGTTTTTTTGCGCCGAGTTGCGGTACCTTATAGCCATGCATACGATTCTGGAGGTAGATTATGGACTGGACCATGATCAAGGCGATTATCAGCGTGTTGTACCTGCTGAACGTGATTGCCGCTATTATCACCGTGTTTCGCGAAAAGCGCGACATCGCCGCGACCTGGGCGTGGCTGTTGGTGCTCAACTTCATTCCCGTCGCCGGGTTCTTGTTCTATTACTTCTTCGGCCGCAAGCTGTCGCACCGGCAGTTGGCCAAGGTTCGGGCCCAGCCGCACGGTGAGCTCGGGGCGGTGCTCAAGCGCCAGCAGGAGCTGATCCCCAAGGCCGCGCCGAGCGACACGCAGATGGAGGCGACGGCCAAAAACATGATCACGCTGTTCCAAAACACGGATCAAAGCTACGTGACCACCAACAATCAGGTCGCCATTTTCACCGCTGGCACCGCCTTGTTCACCGACCTGCGCCAGGAGATCGCGGCGGCTGAACACAGCGTCTTCGTGGAGTTCTACACGTTCTACGGCGACAAGCTCGGCGCCAGCATCCTGGCCGCCCTGACCGCCAAGGCCCAAGAAGGCGTGGCGGTGCGGGTGCTGTACGATGCCTGGGGGTCGCTTGGCACCAAGGCCGAGTTCTTCGCCCCGCTTCGCGCGGCTGGCGGCATTGTCGAGCCGTTCCTGGGCATTCACCACCGGCTGGACTTTCGCCTGAACTTCCGCAACCACCGCAAAATCGTCGCGATCGACGGCTGGACCGGCTACATCGGCGGGTTCAACATCGGCGATCAGTACGTCGGCCGCCTGAAGAAGTTCGGCGCCTGGCGCGACACCCACCTGAAGGTCGAAGGCGATGCGGCGCTGGCCCTGCAGCAGCAGTTCATCCGCGACTGGAACGCGACCACCGGCGGGGCGCATCCGCTGGACATCAACCAGACGCATTTTCCCAAGGTCAACAACGGGCTGGGCACCGCGATGATGCAGATCGTCGCCAGCGGCCCCCAAAACGACTTGGCCCAGATCAAGCTGGGTTACATGAAAATGATTAACGCCGCCCGGGTCAGCCTGGACATTCAGACCCCGTACCTGATTCCCGACGAAAGCGTCCTGACCAGCCTTCGCACCGCGATTCACAGCGGGGTGCGGGTGCGGATCATGATTCCGCACATGCCCGACCACGCCTTCGTCTACCGCGCCAGTCAGTACTACGCCCGGGGCCTGGCCCAGGACGGCGCCGAGATCTACTTCTATGAGGCCGGCTTCCTTCACGCCAAGGTGATGGTGGTCGACGGGGCGATCGCCTCGGTCGGCTCGGCCAACATGGATTTTCGCAGCTTCGGCCTGAACTTCGAGGCCAACGCCTTCATCTACGACCACGCTTTGGCCGCCCAGCTGCAGGACATCTTCACGGCCGATGTCGCCAAAAGTCGCCGCGTTACCGCGGCCGACTTCGCGGCGATGCCCCGCTGGCTGCGCTTCAAGCAGACCTTCTCGCGGCTGATCTCACCGATTCTATAGAGGGCGGAAGGCCGCGGGGTTAGCCGGGCGGCTAGCCTAGCGCTGGCGCTTGGGCCGCACCTTGGCCCGAGTGCCGGTGCGTAGCTAGACGCACCGGCGTTGCGGCCTGGAGCCCGTTTACGCAAGCGGCCGCGGCCTCCGGGCCCCGGGACGGGTCGGGCTGTGCGGCCGGTTTCCGCCCGTTGGGCTCCAACCTAAAATTCGAGCCGAGCCGGTGCCTGCGGCCCCATGCTCGTCTTGAATTTTGCCGGAAACAGTGGCGCGAATGCCCCGCAAGAACCGCGGGTCATCCGGGCCACTGTTTCTTTCACGGCCCGACCCGTCCCGGGGCCCTGCGGCTGCTACCGAGTGGGTGAGCGGCAACGGTGCGAATCGGTGTTAGGCCGCAAAAAGCGGCGAAGATGGCCCGATTTGAATAGGCCACGAAGCGAATTCTGTCCGCGACGGCTCGAAAAGGATTGGCGAGGGGCTGTCGGTTCGTGCCTGAAGCGGCCCCGTCGCAGCGGTTGTGACGCCTTGCAACCGGAGCGACCGGCCTCACCGCCTTTATTAGTTTGATTATAAATTGTTTGCAATCAATATTGCCTGAAACGCCCATTTTGCGCGGCCGCCGTGCTATACTGGAGTCATTCAGCGGCCAGTTGGTCGCGGGTTATGGAGGTATCATTGATGCAAAAACTTGTTTCGGAATTCTTGGGCACCTTCCTGCTGGTTTTCCTCGGTAGCGGCGCCGTGCTGTTCGCCAAGGGGGACGCGTTGACCATCGCCATCGGCTTCGGCCTGGCCATCACCGTGTCGGCCTACGCGTTCGGCGGCATTTCCGGGGGCCACTTCAACCCGGCGGTCACCACCGCGATGATGATCAATGGCCGCACCCCGGTCGGCGAAGGGTTCGCCTACATGGTCGCCCAGATTATCGGCGCGATTGCGGCCAGCGGCGCGGTTCGCGTGGTGGTCGGCGCTTTGAAGCTGCCGACCAACCAGCTGGCGCAGACCGATTTTCCTAAGCTCGACGTCGGCACGGCCTTCTTCGTGGAGGCCCTGGCCACCTTCCTGTTCTTGATGGTGATTCTCGCCGTTACGGCCAAAACCGGCAACGGTGACTTCGCCGGCCTGACCATCGGCGTGACGCTGATGCTTTTGATCATCTTCTCCGTCAACCTGACCGGCGCCTCCCTGAACCCGGCGCGGTCGATTGGCCCTGCGCTTTTCGCCGGCGGCTCGGCCTTGAGCCACCTGTGGCTGTACATCGTCGCCCCGGAGGTCGGGGCGGTCGTCGCGGCCTTCGCTGGCCGGTTCCTGCTCGGCACGGAAGACTAGACACGTTGGGTACCCCTGTTGCCACGAATGCGGCGGCAGGGGTTTTTGTTGTGGCCGCCAAAAATAAAAAGTTTCTGGCAACAAATTTCGTATCAAATTTTTGAAACAAAATTTATATTCGGGGTGCCGGCGCTTTCTGCCGAGGTTAGTTGCCATCCTAAACTAATCGTTATAAAATCGCTCGGCACTTATTTTACGTCAGCTTTTGTAAAAAGGCTTTGTTACATTTCGACGGGGAGATAAAGAACGGCCATATTATGAGAATCCCCTTGGAATCAGGGCCGACGGAACATTTTATCGGTTCATATAACGATTCAAGTATATTTTAACGAGATTTCGTTCCGGGCGATCACACCGCCAATTGTGTCCGATTGACGAAATATTTGTGAATTGCTATAGTCAATTTGTTATCTAAGAACTTCGCTGGGCGTTGGAACACCGTGGGGCAGCGAGTCAAATAGGAGGAATTCACTGATGAAGAAATCTTTGCTTGTTAGTGCCGCTGCACTTGCTTTGGCCGCTGCCACCACGGTTGCACCGCTCGGCGTTTCCGCCGCGGGTGAGCCTCAAGGGACCACCAAGGCCGAATTCACCGTGACCGCCGGTGACGAGGGCACCACCACGCCCGGTGGTGACGAAGGGACCGGCGATTACAAGAACCTTTGGCTGGTGAAGGCACCGGATCTGAACTTCGATAAGACCAGCGTGGCCAGCGTCATCGCCGGTGTCACGCTGAACTACAAGGACGGCATCACGCTTGCCAAGACCGGTGATGCCGCCGAGAACCAAGAGGGTGATTTGCAGGTGACCGACCTGCGTGGTACCAGCGCTGGCTGGAAGCTGAGTGCCTCGGTTTCCGACTTTGACAACACCGCCGCAACCGCAGAACAGCTGGACGATCGCGACGCCGCAATTAAGGCCGGTGACAAGCTGACCGGGAGCTTGACCCTCGGGCTCGGGGCCGTGACCGCCGACAACTTTGACCAAGGCGCGACGACCGCTGCTTTGACCACCAACGGCGGGGACGTGACGATCTGGAACGCCGCCAAGACCTTTGGCCAAGGCGACAACAAGGCGACCGTCGACGCCGGCACCACGAAGCTGGCCCTCAACAAGAACGCCAGCGTTAAGGAAGCCCAGTACGACGCAACCGTGACCTGGACGCTTTCCAGCACCGTTACCGCAGAATAAGCCACTCATGTGAGTACGTAACGCGATCGAGGGGCCACCCCTCGGTCGCGTTTTTTCAGAGGTCGTATTTCGTTCCCATCTGTCGAAAGGAGTTTCACCTTGCGTCTTAAAACCTTGCTGCTCATCGCCTTGGCGGCCCTCGGTCTGGGGGTTGCCCAGGCCAACCCCACCCAGGCCGCGACCGGTGCGGCCTACACCGTTAGCCCGGTGATTCCCGCCAACCAGCGCAGCGCGGTGTCGAGCTATTTTGACCTTGTCGTCAAGCCCGGCGCCAACCAGCCGCTGACCGTGGCGGTGACCAACGAGACGGCAGCCACGCGCCGCATCCGGCTGTCTTTGACGCATGCCTACACGCAGGCCAACGGTGAAATCGGCTACAGGCCCAACGGTCCGACCGACCAGTCGGCCCAGTACCGCCTGGATCAGCTGGGCACCAAAAGCCAGGTGATCACGCTCGCCGGCCACCAGACCAAGCGCGTCTCCGTGACGCTCAAGATTCCGGCCAAAGGCTTCACCGGCGTGATTCTCGGCGGCTTGTACATCGTCGATCAAAAAGAGACGGCCGGGGCCAGCAGCGACGGGGTGCAGTTCAAGAACCGCTACGCCACGCTGGTCGGCGTTCAGCTGCAGACCAGCACCGGCGCGATGAACCACGTCTTGCCGAACCTCAAGCTGCTGAGCGTCGGCACCGGCATCCAAAACAACCAGCCCGGCGTCTTGGCGACGGTGCAAAACCCGATGCCGACGTACTGGGGCAAGATGCTTTACACGGCCAAGGTCTACAAGCGCAACTCCGACACGGTGGTGATGAAGCGCGTCGCCAGCAACTACACGACGGCGCCGAACAGCCATTTTGACTTCGGCATCACCCAAAAAACCGGCCTGACCCCCGGCGACTACACGCTGGACCTGCTGGTGACCGGACCGCACGGCCGCTGGCACTGGCGCCGCAACTTCTCGATTCTGACCGAGCAGGCGCAAAAAATTAACAAGCAGCTGGCGCTGAAGACGCCGTTCGTCATGCCGTGGTGGGGCTGGGTCCTAATCGGGCTGGGCATCGTCTTGCTAATCGGACTGCTGTGGTGGCTGATCTTGCTGCTGCTGCGCCGCCGCAAGAAGGACGAAGACGACGATGAGAACGCGAACGCTCCTCAACAATAACAAAGGAGAGTGGCCTATGCGATATTGGAAAATGGGCCTGGCCGTCGCGCTGACGCTGGCCGGCCTGACTTTCGGCGGTGCCGGCGTGGCCGCGGCGACTGACGACGGCGCGGCCGTCGGCACCACCGTGGCCGAGCTCGTGGTGGTCGCAGACGGCCCGAGTCAGCCGACGAACCCGGACCAACCGGGTAAGCCGACGAACCCGGACAAGCCGGGGCAACCCGGCAAGCCGAGCCGGCCGACCACCCCGAGCAAGCGGCCGCCGCGGGTGACCCCGCTGGACCGGCTGCCGGGGACGGGGCCGACGGTTGGCACCGCGACGCACGTGGCCGGCAAGCCGCAGCGCTTTTTACCGCAAACCGGCGAGGCCATCGCCTTCGTGGTGGCCGGCGTCGGCAGCGGCCTGTTGGGATTGATCGGATTGTTCGGCCTGCTGCTGTTGCGGCGGCGAAGGGAGGAAGCGGCGGATGAAGCATTCAATTAGGCATCACCTGAGCCGCTGGCTGACCCTCACCGCGGTGGCCACGCTGGGCGTCGGGGTCGGCGGATTCGCTGGCCTCGGCGACTTCGGCGGCGCGGTGCGGCCGGTCAAGGCGGCGACGGATATGTGGACGACCACTAAAAGTGTATCCGGGGCCGATTTCCCGGAACCGCTTGACCCAGACACCTTGTTGCCGGCTTACGTGCCGTTTGACCAGGCGATGACCATCGACGGAATTGCGGCTGGCAGCGATGGCATCGGGAGCAGCAGTAAAGTGCTTCAGAATCCGATTGGCAACCAGGTTGCGGTGCAAGTGACCAATTCAACGACGCAATCGGGGTCGATTTGGAGTACCTCGACGCTGTCACTGAGGCAGAGCTGGGCGACCAAGATGCACATTTACTTCGGGAGTAATAGTGATCCGGCCGATGGGCTGGCCTTTGCCCTTGCCGGAGCTCGACCAACCGTGATTGGAAATCGCGGGGCCGGGATTGGTGTGTGGGGAATTCCTTCGAAGGCCCTTGCCGGTAAAAGAGCTGGTGAGTTGCAAAACGCTTTTGCCATCACCTTCGACACGTATAACAACGGTGATAATACCGATGCAAACGTGAAACCCGTTAGTGCTCAGCACGTCGCTTGGGGATATCCTTCGTTGAAGGAGCAGTACACAAGCGTTACTAGTCAAACTTTGGCTTTCGATACGTCAGGCTCGGCAAATGGTGGGCTTGCAAAAGTCGGCAAGCTGCCGGTCACCAGTGGATTAGGCGGATATACTGTTCTCTCTAATGGCGACAAGTTCACCGACGGTAAGTGGCATACAGTCGAAGTTAAGTGGGTGCCCAACGGTGGTACTGGTGGTGGCGGGACGCTGACGTTCAGCGTGGCGGTTAGCGCCAGCACAACAATCACGAAGTCTCTAACTTGGAGTGATGCAGATCTGACCACCGTCTTCGGTAGTAGTGCTTTGACGAAGGGCGTCTACTGGGGCTTTACCGGTTCCACCGGTAATCAATGGGAAGAGGGCCTGGTCACTTTCGAAACCATCCCGGGCCTGGTCGACGGCGGCGTTTCCGCCACGGTCACCAATCCGGACGGCACCGCGGCCTCTGACGTTTACCAAGGCACAACGCTGGCTCAGACCTACAAGCTGACCTACAACGGCAGCACCAGCAAGCAGGACTGGCCGGTGCAAAGCACGGGCAACACCACGAGCCTGACCGCAACGCTGCGAACCACGGATGACTATGCCTTCCAGCTCGATGACAACAACCAGATCTCGGTGACCATCAAAGACGATAAGGGCAAAACGCTTGCCACGATGCCGGCCAACCCAGCTGCGCCGCATCAGGTGACCGACATCTACGGCAATACCAAGACCTACTCCGACCAGCTGACGGTGCCGAGCCTCCCCGCATTCCTGAAGGCTAACGGTGACAACCAAAGCTACACCGTGACCGTGCCGATCGTGGCCACGGCCGAAACAGCCGCTGCGGCAACCGCCGGGGCCGGCGTGGTGGTCGGCAGCAATGCCCGTTACACCACGACCGTGAAGACCCCCGCAATCGTCGCTAATCCGCTGCAGCTCATCGCGCCGAATTTTCAGTTCGGGTCCTTCAGCATCGCCCAGATGATCAAGGGGCTGAACGCGGTGAGCGGCACGGCCGGCAACATCACGGTGGCGGCGCCGACCAACTCGCACGTCACGCTGACGGCGCAGATGGGCAACACGCACCTGTTGAACAGCACGGCTGCGATTCCGATGTCAAACACGCTCAGTTTTACCTACAACGGGGCCAAAAGGGTCCTGCAAAGTAACGCGGCCGCGGTCACGCTGTTCAGCGGCAACGCGACGCCACCGAGCGGCGCCATCACGAACGCGACGCTCACGACGGCCCCCTACCCGCAGATTCAGCCCGGGACGTATCAGACCGATATCACCTGGACGATTGCGGTGACGCCGATTGTGCCGTAGCACTTTGCCAACGCCAAGCGTCAATTCGATGGCCTCATTCCCGCGGGAGTGGGGCCTTTTGGCTGTCGCCGCCGCAGAACTTGCATTTTGCCGGCCAGCGGGTCAGACTGAAAGGAGAACGGAGGAACGCTATGCAAACACTCGCACTCGCCGAGCTGATCGACTACCGCGACCACCAGATCGCCAGCAAGTCGTTCGGTCGCAAGCTCAACATCGCACTGCCTTTCGTCGCCTACGCGCTGGACGCCGGGGAAAGCATCAGCAACGAGCAATCGACGCTGACGCGCCTGATTCAGGTGGTCGACGGGACGCTGACCGTGGTGAACGATGGCGTCCCCACCGCGGTGCCGACCGGGGCCATGATTGTGATTCCGGCCGGGACGCCGCATGCCCTGGAGGCGCGAACCCGCTGCAAGTTCATTCAGATGGAAACCGCCCCGCGCGGTTAGTAGGGTATATGCCTTTTATTCAAAAAATTAACGCCAAAGAGGTTCTGAACCTGTGCGACCTGGTCAGCCTGGACGCCGATCAGGTCAACAGCCGCACCTTGGTTCAGCGGCCGGACATGACCATGACGCTGTTCGCCGTCGCCACCGATCAGGAAATCGGCGGTCACTCGGCGGTCGGTGACGCCTTGGTCAACGTGCTGAGCGGCGTGGCCGAGGTGACCATCGAGGCCGATGTCTTCACCCTGAAGGCCGGCGAGTCGATTGTGATTCCCGCCAACGCGCGGCACTCGCTTTACGCGGTTGAAGGCTTTCAGATGCTGCTGGTCGTGGTGAAGCCGGAGCTGTAAGTGGCCGCAGCACGACGCTGTGTTTACGGCGCCGAGCCGACCATGTTATACTGAAGCCAGCAAAAAACGGCACCCCTGGCAGGGTGCCGCCTTGCAGACTACCGCGTTAAGAGCGGTGGCCCAAGTTTAAGAAGCTAAGAAGCCGCGTTAAACTCGTGCAAAGTTGTCTGCGCGGCTTTTAGCTTGCTCATTTTCGGAATTCTCCGAGTGCCTTTCTCAGCGCGGTGGCCGCAATGACCACTTGGGTCAGGCGGTTGAGAACGCGTGTCACCACGACGCACAACAGCTCGACCTCTGCGAGAAAAGCCACAATCTGGGCAATGACCCAAATCACGAGTTTGCAAAGTCCTCCTTTCTACCAGAATCCGACCACCAATCCGCCTCAGCGTCATTGGCATCACCCTCTTTCAGAAATGGGGACCACCGCTCATATCACTTTGTCTGCCCGGGCATTGTACCAAGGACTGACGCGTTTTGCCTAGGTGAGGGGCATGAGAAGTTGGTGTGACGCGGCTTTACCGCCGCGAATCGGCCATGTTATACTGAAGCCAGCAAAAACGGCACCCCTGTGAAGAGTGCCGCCTTGCAGACTACCGCGTTAAGAGCGGTGGCCCAGTTTCAGAAGCTAAGAAGCCGCCGGAACTTGGTCAAAAGTTATGTGGGCGGCTTTTAGCTTGCTCATTTTTTGATGGTGGCCCTCAGCGCCTGAATCGCAACGATCAGGCGGCCGATGGCTGCGATCGATTGCGCGATCTCCGCAATCAGCCGGTTCAGGCTGGCGACCTGTTTGCGAAGCGCATAGGTTGCAAGCGTTGAACCACTGAGGAACACCACGATCTCCGTCATAGACGGGATCACGAGTTTGCAAAGTCCTCCTTTCTACCAGAATCCGATTACCAATCCGCCTCAGCGTCATGGGCATCACCTTCTTTCAGAAGTGGGGACCACCGCTCATATCACTTTGTCTGCCGGTGCATTGTACCAAGATATGGCGCGTTTTGCCTAGGTGAGGGGCATGAGAAGTTGGTGTGACGCGGCTTGCCACACGAATAGGCCGGTGAATCCGAATTGGGATTCACCGGCCTTGTTCGCTGTTGCGGTGGCTTATTCGCCCGGCACGTAGCTTTCGTCGATCACCAGCACCGGCTTAATGGTTTTGCCGGAGCGGGAGTCGGCGTTGGCCTCGTTGATCTGGTCGAAGCGGTAGAACTTCTCGGTTTTGTCGAAGTCGAACACGCCGAGCTTGTAAAAATCAATCAGCCGCGGAATGTCGATTTGCGGAATCGAGTCGCCCATGTTGACGCCGACGATCTTCTTGTCGTCGACGCACAGGTCGTTCCAGGTGTCGACGTCGATGTGGTGCGGGGTGACGGCGATTGTCGCGGTCGTGCCGCCTTGCGCCAGGACCTTGATCGAGTTTTCCATCACGGCGGTGACGCCGGTGGTGTCAACGGCCCAGTCGACGCCGCGGCCGCCGGTCAGATTCCGTACGGCCTGCACGACGTCGAGGTCCTTGGAGTTGATGACGTCGGTGGCGCCGAGCTCCTTGGCCAGTTCCAGGCGGGAGTCGACGATGTCGATGCCGATCACCTTGACGCACCCGGCGATGCGGCCGGCCATCATCGCGGCCAGACCGACGGCACCGGTGCCGAACACGGCGATGGTGTCGCCCGGAGTCGGCCGCAGCGTGTTCAAAACGGTGCCGGAGCCGGTCACGTAGCCGCAGCCCAGTGGGCCGAGCTTGCGCAGGTCAAGGGCCTTGTCGACCTTGACGGCGTTGCGTTCCCGCACGACGGTGGTGGTGGTGAAGGAGCTTTGGTCGAACATGTCGGCCACGTGCTGACCGTTTTCGGTGAAGTGGCTGGAGCCGTCCGGGCGAATGCCGGACAGGTTGTTGTGGGCGTAGTTCTCGCACTGCGTCGGGATGCCCTTCAGGCAGGACTTACAGTTCCCGCAGGCGTAAAAGGACAGCACCACGTGGTCGCCGGGCTGAAACTGGGTGACTTCCGGGCCGACCTTCTCGACGATGCCCGAGCCTTCGTGGCCCAGGACAATCGGGTAATCGATGACCGCGTCGCCGATGCGCAGCGCCTCATCGGAGTGGCAGATGCCGCTGGCCACCATGTGAACCTGGATGTCGTCGGGGCCCATCTCGGCCAATTCGATGTCGTCTTTGATTTCAAAATCCGCGTTCTGCTTTGCTACTACTGCTGCTTTAATTTTCACGATATGCGCTCCCTTGTGACTGATTTGTCGGATGACGCTTTTATTATCGGAGCTCGCCGAGCCAAAAGCAATCGCTTACAAAATCCTCTTGGGATATGTCCCAGAGGCAGAATTGGCGAGTGCAACAGCTGACGGCCGCCGGGGATGGACCCAGTGGTACAGATTGGCGGCCGCGTTGCAGCGTCGCCGTCGTGAAAGCACAACATATTTACAGGGAGACAAAACGTGTCGCAAGCGCCGAGTGAGCGGGGCGGTGAGCGTTCTGGTGAGCCGAAAACCAGGAACCGGCAGCGCAAGCCGGGTGTGTACCCCCGAGTGGGGCAGCGCCGCCCGGTGAGTCGCGCCGTCCGGCCCGGTGACCGGCCGCCGCTGCGGCTCACAGTCGCAGGTCGCTTGGACCCTGGGGGCGGTCGGCCTTGGGGGCGTGGCCGAACTGCGCGGCGTAGCGCTTGTAAAAGAAGCTGGTGTTTTGAAGGCCGACCTCTTGCGCGATCAGGCGCAGCGGTTTTTCCGTGGCCTGGATGGCGTCACGGGCTCGCAGCAGGCGTTCCTGGGTCAAGGCGGCGCTGAAGGTCTGGCCGACCTCGCGGCGAAACAGGTTGCCCAGGTAGTTGCGATTGTAGCTGAGGGCCGTCGCCAGGCCGCCCAGGGACACATGGGCGTAGTCTTCGTGAATTGCCTTGAGCATCCGCAGCGCCAGTGCTTGCCCACTGGTGAGCGTGGCCGCGGGTTGCGGGTAGTTGCGGCTCATCTGGGCCAAAAGTACAGTGAGCTCGGCCTGCAAAATCGTGTCGGCCAGCTCGCGGTCGCGGTAGTACTCGGCGATCAGGCGCTGCAGCGTGGCCTGAACCTCGCCTTGTGCGGTGCCGGCGAATCGCACGAAGCCGCGGGATGGCTGCGCCTGGGCCCGTTTTGCCAGGAAGGCATACAACACGCTGCGCTGACTTTGCAGCCGGGTGAGCAGGTCCAGCGAGATGTTTTGGTCGCGAAAAAGCACGTTGATGAGCAAGTCGCCTTCGCCCAGCGCCTCGATGGCGTGGCGGCTGCCGATGTCCAGCAGCAGCAGGTCGCCTTGGTGCAGCACCACCCGCTGGCCGTTGACGTGTTCGACGGCCGTGCCGCTGAGCATGTAGTTGAGCTCGAGGAACTGGTGGGTGTGGAGCGGGTAGGCGGCGAAGCGGTTGTGCTTGGAGACGTAGATGCTGCGGTTGCGGAAAAAATAGTCGTTGAGCACCGGCATGTTCGCGGTTTCACTGAGGCCCAGGTCCAGCGCCGCCGGGGGGATATCGTCGGCAACCTGGCGGCTTTGGCGCTGCCGTTGCTCAATTGGGCTGAGGGCTTGCAGCTGGTGCAAAATGTCACGATCCATGGCGGTCTCCTTTTCATCGGGTTGCCTACATACTACGCCGCCGGGCCAGAAGCCGCAAAGGATATTTACAAAAATAGGATTCAACAGGACGAGTTGAAAGCGTTGACAACAAATTGGTCTGGTGTTAAGCTAGCCTCAGATGATCATCTTAGCGCGGGGCGACGGCTCAAAGCCACGGTCGCCGTAGTAGCCACCGCGCGGGAACGGTCCGGAGTGCAAGCGCCTCCAGTACCAGACCCATGCCAAGTCGCAGTGTATTGCCACACGACTTTAAACTCGAGAGTTTTAGTGCAACCCCGGAACTAAGGGAGGGGAAACCAGGGTTAAGGACCTCCACCCACCGGTCGCACCGAGTCGGGACCTACTCGCATTGCGAGGTAGCTGCGGTTCCGGCGAGACCAGTGGTGTACCACCGCGGTAAGACGAAGACAGAATCCTAACAGAATCAGGCCAAGGCCACCGGGCAGTGTGCGTCCGGTGGCTTCGGCGCGGCCGCCGCAACGCGAATCGTTGCGGCGGCTTTTTGGCGTTGACATGACTTGGCCGCTGCAGGGGCGGCGACTCGTATAGTTGGCACTCGGCCAGCGCAGGGGCGGGGCCCGGTTGGCCGCCACGGCTCCCCCGCCGCCGTGCCAAAAATTTCGCCTGCCAAGCCCGGTGCGACGCGCTTTGGCTCGCCGCAGTTGCCAGCTGGCTTGCGGCCTGTTATATTGGGCGTCCAAGATTGTGAGCGAAGGGAAGCGAGGACATGCAACAGGACAAAAGGGGGCGGCGCCTGGGGCTGGCCCTTGCGCTAATCGGCGCCATTGCGCTGGCGCTGTGGCTGGTGCCGCGGCAGGCGGTTCGGGCGGCGGTAACGGTACCGACGACGGTGCCGGCCGGGTTCATGACGCCGTCGCCGGCGGAGGACACGACCAAATCTGGGTTTCGCACCCAGCCGAACTGGGTAGGGTACGGCTACACGATGGGCGGCTACGCATCGCCGCCGACTGATGCGAATCGGTACTACGCCTTCGTGAACCGCGGGTACGACTACCTGCACCTTTACGCGTCTTTTCGCAAGAATGGTGGCGACTACCTGTCCGGCTACAAAATCGTGACCCGCCGCCGCGTCGGCGGCGGTCCGGTGACCGTCAGCACAGACGCCGGGGGCTTTGGGGTGCAGACCGGCATGGCCTGGGACACCCCGGCGTTGTTGTATTGGCCGGCTAACGACTTCATCGACTACAAGCTGACCGTCGACGACGCGATCACGACGCCGACTTGGTACACGTTCCAGGTCAGCATCCTGGTCAACAACGGCAACGCCTACCACTCCGCACTGTACTGGGTGCTGGTGGTGCCAAGCCCGGTGGCACAGCTCGGCGCGACGTCGCGGGTGATTTTTCGCGGCCAAACCGCGGACGTCGGGCTGCTGAACACCGCGGCGTCCATCGTGCCCGACTACCGGTTGGAAGGTGACGGCTGGCTCGCGGTGCGAAACTACATGCAGCTGAGCAATCCGGCCGGCTCGGTCGGGCTTCGCAGCATGAGCGGCAGCCTGACGATTCCGGCGCAGCCGTTCTACGATGGCTCGGTGACGGCGCTTGGCCCGATGACCGTGGCGCTGGCCGACCTGCCGGATCAAACTGTGATTCGCGGCGGCCCGGCCCAGTTTGCCCTGCGGCTGCCGGACCGGGTGACGGTCAAAAACGTCCGGTGGACGGTCGGCGGCGCGGCCGCCGGCACCGGTGACACGCTGAGCCTGACCAACGTGCAGGCGACCACGTCGGTGCAGGCCACTGCCGATTACTACCTGGACGGGAATCTGCTGCAGGCCAGCGCCGTCAGCAATCCGGCGCATCTGCACGTGAAAGACGAGCCGGGAACGCTGGTGTTGACGGCGGTGCCGTACCTCGCCTTCGCCCCGACCGACGGCAGTGCCTTCACCGTGGCCCAGGCCTTCACCGGTGCGACGCTTGCGGCCAGTGGCACGGTGATCGTGACCGACACCCGCGTGGCTCGGGGGCCGTGGCAGCTGAGCGTGGCGGCGACCGGCTTCACCCCGGCGTGGCCGGCGAGCCTGGCGCTGACGGCGGCCGGGTCGCGGGTGACGCTCGCGCTGCCCAGCAGCCAGCCGGCGACACTGCTGTACGGCCCGACCGCGACGGAGGATTTTGCGGTGAGCGGCCGCCTGACCCTAGCCGCCCAAAAGGCGCCGGTGGCCGGCACCTATGCCGCCACGGTGACCTGGACGCTGGTCGCTGGACCAGTCGGCGCGGCGCCGAGCCGGTAGTGCCAAAACTTTGACGCGGCGAGTTTGCGATGCAGACTCGCCTTTTTGGTGCGTAAAATCCGCCAACGCCTTGTCGGACACGACCTGGATTCATTGCACAACTTGTCTGAATTAATAAATATTATCATATTGGCAAAAAAATTTTAAAAAAGTTGACGGAAAAACGCCTGTCGTGTTACGATACCGAAACTTGAGAAAACGGATTCTCGAGCAAGTGGAATGTGAAAGGAGAGACAAGCATGCGCAAGCAAGGATTAATCGGGGCCATCGCGTTGGCGGCGGCGCTGGCGGCGGCTCCGCTGACCACCAGCCGGGCAGCCGAATCGGGGCCCGGAACTTCCGACGTCAACCTTGACAATGCCGGTGTCAGCGGCGGGTTTGAGGTGGATGCTAACGGCAAGGCAGCGGCCAACTCCACGGCAAGCTTCAAGCTGGAAGCCGGGGTTTTGGAACTGGATGCGGTGCCGAACTTCGACTTCGGCACGGCCAACGTTGAGGATATTGCGACCGGAAACAAGCTAGTGTTAAAAAATGTCGATAATACTAGTGTGAAGGCCGCCGACGCGGCTTTCGACGGCAACGATGAGGGTCGAATTGTTGTCCAAGATTTCCGCGGCAACAACGCCGGCTGGAACCTGACCGCCCAAACAGGGACAAAATTCGCAGGCTCAACTGCCGACATGAGCATCGAAATGTCGAGCTTCGAGATGTTTATTAGCAAAGATACGACTACCGCCGACAAGGCGCTGGCTTCCTCTTTTGAAAGCCAAAACATTGCCGGTGCCAGCGCATCCATCGTGAACGCGGCGGCCGGCAACGGCGCTGGGCGGAGCGACTTCTCGTTGTCCGAGGCGACGGTGCAGCTGGTTCAGCAGCTGAAGGTGCAGGCCGGCGACTACAACGCCGTCGTCAACTGGACGCTGGCGAACGCGCCGGATCCGGAATAAGCAGGTAACCGTGATTTCAAGCGGGTCGGGCGGCCGACCCGTTTGGCCATCGCGGTCACCGAGACAGGAGGGGTGAGTATGCAAAATCTGGCAGCACAACCACACGGTCGCCGCTTCCGGCGGCTGAATTCCACGCGTGGTCGCTCGGCGGTTGCGGCGCGTCGCCTCGGCCCATGGCTCGCCGTGTTGCTGGGCCTGCTCGCCGCCGCGGCCTGGTTGACTGCTGCGGCGCCGGTTCAGGCCGCCGGGGCCGGGTTTGCCGTGACGCCGGTGAGCCCCAAGGACGCCGTCGCCAAGGGTTACTTCGTCGTGCAGGCGCCGCCGGGCAGCACCCGCAAGCTAGTGGTGGCGGTCGCCAACACAACCGGAGCGGCCAAGCACATGCGGCTGCAGGTGACCGACGCCTTCACCCAGGCCAACGGCGAGGTCGGCTACGCGCCGAACAGCGCCACCGATCCAGCCGCCAAGTACCGGCTGAGCGAGCTGAGCTCGGCGCCGGTTAACTTCACGCTGGCGGCGCATCAGGGGCGGGAGGTCACAATCACCGTGGCGCTGCCCAAGGCCGCGTTTGACGGGCAGGTGCTGGGCGGCATCTACGTCGAGGACCTGGCGGATTACGACGGCAGCGGCAGCGGCATGGCGGTCGCGAACCATTTTTCGATGATGGTCGCGATTCAGCTGCAAAACAGCCCCCAGCTGGTGGCGCCGCACCTCAACCTGACCGAGCTGACCGTCGGCAGCCAAAACAACGCGCCGGCCGTGCTGGCCACGCTGCAAAACGACCGGGCGCGGCTGTTCGGCAAGCTGGCGATCACGGCCAAGGTGACGCCGGCCGGCCAAAGCAAGGCCACCGTGATCCGCAGCGTGACGGATTACGCGATGGCGCCGACCTCGCATTTTGCCTTCGGGCTGCCGCTCACCAACGCGCTGGCACCGGGCCGCTACGAGCTGGACCTGTTGGCGGTGGCCGGTGATTACCGCTGGCACTTCACCCGCCGCTTCACGGTCACGGCCAAGCAGTCGGCCGGCACCGCCAAACTCGCCGTTCCCGACGCGACCGGGTGGGTGTGGCCCTGGCTGAGCATCGCCGGGGTCGTGCTGTTGGCCGCGCTGCTGTGGCTGATTCTGTGGCGTCGGCGCCGACGCAGGAAGGACGAACATGAGACGACCACTTAACCTGCTGGCCGCCGCCTTGCTGAGCGGCTGGCTGCTACTGGCCGGCGCCGGTGCCGCCCGGGTCCAGGCGCAACGCTCCGTGGCCACCTTCACGGTGATCGGCGACGCCGGCCAGCCGAACCCGGGCGGCGGCGAAACCGATGGCGAACCCGATGGCACCGAAACCGGCGGGACGGATAGCACCGGCGGCACGGACAACAGTAGCGGTACCGACAACGGCGGGACGACTAACGGCAGCACTGACGGTAGCGGTGGTACTGACAGCGGCGCGACCGGCACCGGTGGTTCAGGCGGCAGTTCGAGCGGCGGTTCGGGCAGCGGCACGGTCGGCAGCGGTCAGGGCGGCGGCAGCACCGGCAATGCAAGCGGCAGCGGCGCGACAGGCGGCCCCGAAGCGACCGCTGGCTCGGGCAACGCAAGCAGCGGCGCCGGCAGCACGACGGGGACCGCCGGCGAAACCGCGGCCGCCGGCAACGTCAACCTGCCGCAAACCGGCGGCGCATCGCCACGCGTGGCGGCCGCAACCGGCTGGCTGCTGATGGGCTTGGTGGCGACGGCGGCCGGGTTGCACCGCCGCCGTGCCGCGGCCTGACGGCACCGCAGACGCCAAAAAGCCGCGTCACCCGGTGGCGACGCGGCAGCTGCCGCTTGTGGCGAATCTGGTTGCAGCAAGGGGATTGCGCGGTTTTGGCCACCCGTCAGCGCGGCTGGTACCAGTCCTGAATCGCCGCCGCGGTGGCGAGGCTCAGGTAGCGCAGCTCGATGGCCTCGTTGTGGTTGGCGCGGCGCAAGTTGATGGTGAGGTGGCACCGCTCGCGCGACCGCAGCCAGCGCGGCTGTTCCACGCTCAGTGACTGAATGTTGGCGCGGCGCATGAAGTCGGTTTGCCGCGATCCCCACGAGCCGGTTTGCGCGATTAAGAGCGAGCCGTGGGTCGCCACGCCCTGGGTGCGGCCGGCGTAGCGACCCTGCAGGAGGCCGACCAGCGCCAGCACCACCGTCACAACCAACGCGATGGGGACCCA
Organism: Lacticaseibacillus suihuaensis; assembly: GCF_054785075.1. Taxonomy (NCBI): domain Bacteria; kingdom Bacillati; phylum Bacillota; class Bacilli; order Lactobacillales; family Lactobacillaceae; genus Lacticaseibacillus; species Lacticaseibacillus suihuaensis. The sequence continues at coordinate 64,814 of NZ_BAAGBJ010000007.1, forward strand.
GTGCGGCTGCCAGAAATGAAGCCCGAAGGCGACGGTGAGGCCCGGGCCGAGGTAGCCCAAGACGGCGTTGCGAACGAAGGGGGCGATGGCCGCGGGACCGGTCAAAGGTGGCAGCGCGGTCGGCAGCCACGGCACGAACGGCGCCATCACCGGCAGCAGTTGCCGGGACTGAACCACGGGCATCAGCACGAGGTCGTTGTCTTTTTCATCGTCTGCGGCGTTGGACGCGGTCAGCGCCTGCACCGAGGCGAGGTGGCACCACTGCCGCAGCAGCGTCGCGCGAACCCGCACCGCCTGAATTCGCGCGATGCGAACGCTGGTGGTGGTCCGGTTGAACAGGCCGCGCGTCGCGGTCAGCGTGTGACCATCGCGCCGCAGCGTGAACTGGTAGTATTTTTGCAAAATGCCAAGGTAGGCCGCGGCGATGCCCAGCAGCAGAACCAGCAGACCCAACGTGACCAGCACGACGACGGCCAGGGCGGCCAGCTGCTGCTCGGCACCTTGGACCCAGCCCTTGGGCAGAAAATCGTCGGCCTTGTCGTACAGCCAAAACAACACGGCGATGATCGGTACGAAGCCCATGCTGGTCAGGGCGTAAAGGTTCAGGTCCCGGGCGGCGATGCGGTAGGTGGCGTCGGGCCCCGCGGCGTCCGGGGCGGCGCTTGCGGCCAGCGCGGCATCGCTGCCGGCGGTTTTACGGGCTGCCTGGTCGGTGGTTGGTGCAGCGCTCATTCCGGCATCGGTTACGCCAGCGGCACCGGCGACCGCGCCGTCGGCACCGGGGGTCGCTTCGCCTGCGGCAGCGGCTACTGCAGCGGCGGCGCCGGTGGAAATAGCCGCCTGGCCGCCGTTTTGCTTGCGGCGGCGTTCGATGGTGGCGGCCACGGCGGTTGGCACCGCGACCAGCGTGGCCTCGGCGTCGTTATCCTCGTGGCTCGAGGTTTCGATGCTCAGGCTGAGCAGGTCGAAGGGCTGCAGGATCAGCCACTGCGACCGCTTCAAGGTCTGGATGTTGGCGTAGGGGATGTGGCGCGTTTTGCGAACGAACAGGCCCGAGTTGATGGTGATCGCGTCTTCGCCCAGCACGTAGGTGAAGCGCAGGTAGCGTAGCACGTAGATGACCACGAAGGCGACCAGCGCGACGGCGGCCAGGGGCAGCGACCACCAGCGGGAGTCGGCGTCCTTCAGAATCGCCCAGGCGGAGGCCAACGAGATGGCGGCCCAGCCGTACAGGCCCTTGCCCAGCATGATCAGAAGGGCCAGCGGGTGCAGGCGGTTAGGCGTCATCACGCGCCTCCTTGGCCAGCGCCAGGATGCGGTCGCGCAGCTGGTTGGCCACCGCCGTAGTCACACCGGCCAGCGAGTCGGTGGTCGAGGCGGTCTGAATCTGAACCTCTTGCAAGCCGTGGGCTCGCAGAATCGGGCCGGCCTCAAGCGTCACGTTTTGGATGCGGCGGATCGGAATCGCGGTTTCCTTTTGAAAAACGGCGCCTTCCTTGAGGTAGACGGCGGTGTCGGTGATGCGAAAGCGCCAAAAAGCGTAGCGATAGGGAATCAGGGCCAGCTCGATTGCGGGGTGAAGCAGCGCCAGGCCCAGGCTGATGGCGATCAGCCACAGCGGCCAGTGCCACAGGTGATTGGCGACCAGCAGCCCGACGGTGACGGCCAGCCACCACAAAAGGCTCAGACCGGCGCCGATGCGCCAGACCTGCTTGATCTGTTGCGGTAAGTGTTCTTCCATTATTGTGCCTCCAAAGTGTCGCGGGTCCCAACCCGCCTAGCGCTAATTTAGCAGGCGCAAGCGCTTGCGGCAATCCGTCCCGGGACCGAGGTGGCCGCGGGACGTGGTCGGGTGCAGGAGATGGGCCTGGTGCGACCGCGGTCAGTCGGCGGCCGCTGCGGCGACAGCGCGGCCGCCTGCGCTAGAGCTTGCGGTTGAAATGCGCGGTCGCCCCGACCCACGCCCAAAAGGCGACGCCCAAGGTCAGCAGGCTGCCGGTGATGATGCCCATGATCAGGTCGTCGCGGCCGCGGTCGATGACCGCCAGCCCCAGCGCCACGACCGCCGCCACACCGACCACGATTTCAAGCGTCAGGGTGTTGGCGCGAAGCCGGATCAACGCCTGACGTTCGTCGCGTTCGGCCAGCCGCTGGCTGTGGGTCGCGCTTTTGGACAGCGACCGGGCGACGGCGGCGCCGCCCAGCACCAGCGACAGGCCGATCAGCACGATGTTTTGAATCAGGTTGGCGGCGCCGGGCTGCGGCTTGATCACGGCCAGCACGGTCAGCACTACGGCCATCGCAATCAGACCAAGCCCGGTGGCCAGGCCCTTGTAGTTATAGATTTTCAATCTCCGTATCCTCCAGTTCCTTGTTCGCGGCCAGGCAGCACAGCGTCTCGACGTCGGTGCCGAACACCTGGGCCAGGCGATACGCCAGCATCAGGCTGGGGTTGTACTGCGCTTTTTCAATTGAAATAATGGTACGGGCGGAGACGTGAACCTGATCGGCCAGCTGCTGCTGGGTCAGCCCCGCCGCCTTGCGGAATTCCTTGACGCGTGTTTGCATAATGCCTCCGAAGGTGAAGCTCACTTCATGTGAAGCTGGCTTCATAATAGCCGACTTCGTTCGCCGCGTCAACCCTAATGGTGGCCGCCAAAATAGTCCCGCCGCGGCCGGCGGCTTGTGCTATGATGGGCTTAAATCATTTCTGGAGGCAACACGATGCACATCAGCATGACCCATCCGACCACCCACGCGGTGAAGCAGACCAAGATCGGCTTCTCCTGGACCACCTTTTTCTTCGGCTTCTTCCCGGCGCTGCTCCGCGGCGACTGGAAGTGGGCCCTTATCATCGCGGTGCTGCAGATCGGCACCGGCACCTTCACCTGGGGCATCTCAATCGGTCTGATCAGCATTATCTTCGCGTTCGTCTACAACCGGCTGTACATCAACGAGCTGATCAACCACGGTTTCGCGCCTTCCGACCAGGCCAGCGCCGACGCGTTGCGAGCCAAGAACTTTTTGCACTAGGCCGTCGCGATGAGCAAACGTCTGCTGGTGGTGCTTGAGACCATCGTTTTGATTTTCGGCGGCGGCCTGCTGCGGCTGGTGTTTGAGCCGTTCATGAACTGGCGGTTGGCGCTGGCCTTGGCTTACGGGCTGTGGGCCGTGCTGCTGTGGCTGGTGTCCAGCCGCGTGGCCGCCAACCGGCGCCAGGCGCTGACCAAGCTGTGGCAGCTGGCCGATCGGCTGGGCTACTCGGCGGCGGATCTGAGCCGCCGCACCCCGCGTTACGGCGCCGTTGACTGGCAGCTGTCGCGGCCAGAGAACCTGCAGTTCTACCCGGCCGACGCCACGGTGGCACGGCTGACCCGCGAGCTGACCGCGGCCTTGGCCCAACGCGAGGCCTGACACCGCGACGGTGCCGGCCATCCGCGGCCACGTGTTCAAATCCTAACCACACCAAAATAACGCCGGTTCCTGTCGTCGAAGACGGGAACCGGCGTTTTGAATTGGGCTCAGACCAGCGGCTGGTAAACCAGCTCGACCAGGCCCTTGTGCAGGGCGAGGTTGACCGATTCGATCGGCTGCTCGAGGATTTTTTGGTACTCCTCCAAGACGTCGTAAGGCAACGGCGTCAGCAGGTGCAGGTCGTCGATGATGTCGGCGACCGAGTCGACGCTGGTCAGATCCGCGAAAATGTCGATTTTGCTCAGGCAGTCGGCCAGGAGATCGGTCAGGGCCGCATCGGGCTTGCCGCTGGGGTCGGTGATGACGACTTGCTGGTGGTTGAGCGGCTGGTGTTCGATCTGGAGCAGTTTCAGGGCACGGAAAACATTCATGAGCTCACCTCGTCTGAAGGCACCGCGGTTCGATCGCCGCGGTGGCGACCGTGACCGAGCGGTGCGTTGTCACTAGAATTGTAGGCCACAACCCGGGGGATTGACAACCGCTAATCACGCCGGCTGATTGGACAATCGGGACCACTTACGATAAGATAGTAACTATTGCATTAGATTTTTCTACTCAATAAGGGAGTCTTGATCTAATTAATCACGAAAAAACCACGAACCTCGAAACGCCGCAGGAACCCAAGTTTTACAAGCGAGCCCCGCTGTCTTGGGTTCACCTGCGCATCTATCTGGCCATCATCCTGGGCCAGTTCACCAGCGGTTACGCGATTCAGATCAGCGGCACCGCCATTTCCGTGGCCCAACGGCAGCTGAACCTGAGCAGCGCTTGGGTCGGCCTGATCGGGGCCGGGACGCTGATCGGGCTGGCCGGCAGCCTGCTGGTTGGCAAGCTTGCGGATCGCGTCGGGCGGCGGCGCCTGCTTTTGGCCAACATGTGGGGGCTGGCGCTGGTGTCCTTGGGCCAGCTGGTGACGGTCCAACTGGGCTGGACGCTGGTCTTTCGCGTCCTGGCCGGGCTGATGATTGCCGTCGACTACACGGCCGGCAACACGCTTTTGATCGAGTGGCTGCCGTTCAAGGACAGCGGCCGGCTGCAGAGCCACCTGGTGATTTACTGGACGCTCGGCTTCATTGCCGCCAGCTTCGCCGCCACCTTCATCTCCGGCTTTGGGGCGTGGAACTGGCGGCTGATGATGGTGTCGCCGGTGGTACCGGCGCTGATCACCGCCGTTTTCCGCAACCTCGCGAAGCTGCCGACGTCGCCGAGCTGGCTGGTCAACCAGGGGCGGCCCCAGGCGGCCACGCGGGTGATTCGCCGCCACCTCGGGCGGCAGTGGGGGCTGTCGCGCAAGCAGCGCAGCCTCAAGCGAACCGTCAGCGAGCCGCTGCCTTGGACCGCGGTGTTTCACAAACCCTACCGCCGGGCGACGGCGGTCGGCGGCGCTTTTTACGCGGCGCAGTCCTTCACCTTTTTTGGCATCAGCCTGTTCTTGCCGCTTTTAGTCGGGGAGCTCGGCTTCGGCGCCGGATCCTTTGCCCAAAACCTGTACGTCGGCGCGATGCTGGTCGGGGTTTTGCTGGGAACCGTGGTGTTCAACCGCGTTAGCCGGCGGTGGTTTTTGATCGGCGACTTTGCGCTGGCCGCGGCCGCCTTGGGCGTGTTGGTCGGCTGGCGGCAGGCGCCGCCGGTGGTGGCCCTCGCCATTTTCGCCGGGTTTGCCGTGGTGCTGTCGGCCGGGCTGGTGCTCGATTACCCCTACACGTCGGAGCTCTTCGACTCGCGCGTTCGCGGCACCGGGGTCGGCATGGTGGTGACCCTCAGTCGCATCGGGGCGGCTGCCGGCACGTTCCTGCTGCCGGTGTTGACCAGCGCCTGGGGCGTCAACGCGGCGATGCTGGTCTGCGGCGGCTTACTGGCCGCGGCCGCGGTCTTTTGCCTGTTCGCCGCGCCAGAAACCGCGCCGCAGTTCGCCAAGCCGCGCAAAGATCGCGACCGCGCCTAAGGCTGCCTCCGCGTCGCGGCGGGGGCGATTGGCCGCGGTGCGGCATTGCCAAATGTCAGCGCTTACGCGATAATGGGGACGAACGGAAAGGTGGGGTGGTTATGCTGAACAATCAGGGACAAAAGCCCGGCGGTAAGCAGACCAAGGCGGCCAAGAGGCTGGCCGGCGGGGTCGCGGTGCTGGTCGTCGCCATTCGGCCGGTGATCGATTTCATCACCTACCTGGCGACAGGGGTCGACTGGCGCGGCCTGACCCGCGTTACCAAAGACGGCGGCACCGGGACCGCGGCGGCGCATCCGGCGGCCATCGGGCTGCTATTAGGGGCCGCCATCGCGCTGCTTGGGCTGCTGGTGCTGCGATTGGTTCGGCCGCACCGTGCGGTTCGCACGAGCTACCGCCCCAAGCCGGTCGGCTACACCGCCGACCACCCGCTGGTCCAGGCCGACCGGACGCCGCGCCGAGCCCGGGCCGGCACGGTGGCCCTCGGCCTGGCGCTGGTGATCGCCTTCGGGCTACTGGCGCTGGTTTTGCTGAGCTGAGCGGCCGGGGCGGCCTCGCGGTGAGCCCTTCGCGAAGCGGCCGGCGACTCGCCCCATTTTCTCGTTGAAACAAACACCGAGCAGACGCGAACACGCGCCGCGACCCTTGAATTGAGGGCTGCGGCGCGTGTTTGCGTTGGGCTCAGTCCTCGGCGGCCGGGGCGTTCGGGGCCGGTGGCGTCGGGCGAAGCCGCCACCACAGCTCCTTGAGCCCGGACAGGGCGAAGGTCGGCAGGGCCGGCAGGATGATCACGGCGGCGTAGGCCCAGCCGGACAACGGCGCCGTCCCCATCACCGCGTTGAAGAACGGCAGGAGCGTCACCAGCAGGCTGGCCGCCGCGGCGAAGCCGACCGCCAAGAGCAGCTTGCCGTTGGCGAAGGGGTTGCGGCGGAAAAGCGTTTTTTGGCTGCGGGCGTCGAACACGTGCCACAGTTGGCCGAACACCAGGGTCAAGAAGGCCAGCGTCTGCGCCTCCGCGGCGGTCGCCCCGTGGCTGGCCGCCCAGAGGAAGGCCAGGTAAACCAGGCCGCCCATCACGATGCCGCGAAGGAAAATGCGGCCGAGCATGCCTTCCAGAATCGAGGCGTGAACGTCGCGCGGCGGCCGCTGCATCAAGTCGGCTTCCGGCACATCGTAGCCCAAGGCGAAGCTCGGCAAGGCGTCGGAGACCATGTTCACCCACAGCACCATCAAGGCGGTCAAGGTCGGCGTGGTGGCGGCGACGGCGCCGACCGGGTGGGTCATCAAAAGCACTCCGAACAGCAGCGCCAGCACCTCGGCGACGTTGGTGGTCAGCTCGTGGCGCATGAAGTTTTGAATGTTGCCGAAAATGGTCCGGCCGGCTCGCACCGAGTTTTCGATGGTGGTGAACTTGTCGTCCAGCAAAATCAGGTCGGCGGCGTCCTTGGTCACCTCGGTGCCGTTGATGCCCATGGCGATGCCGATGTCGGCGGCGCGAAGGGCGGGGGCGTCGTTGATGCCGTCGCCGGTCATCGCGACGACCTCCTGGTGGCGCTGCAGCGCGGTGACGATGCGCTGCTTGTGTTCCGGCGACACCCGGGCGTAAACGCGGATGGCCGGCGCCAGGCGGTAGAGGTCGTCGTCGCTCATCGCGGCGAGCTGCTGGCCGGTCACGACCCGGGCTGTTTTGTCCTTCACAATGCCGAGCTTCACGGCGATCGCCCGGGCGGTCACCGCGTGGTCGCCGGTGATCATCACCACGGCGACGCCGGCGGCCTGCAGCTCGGCCACGCTTTGCCGCACCTCCGGCCGCGGCGGGTCGATGATGCCGGCCACGCCGAGCAGCGTCAAGTGTTCCTCAAGCTCGGCGGTCGTGCCGTGAAAGGCCAGCTCGCGGTCGATGTCGCGCAGCGTGACGGCGATGGTGCGAAGCGCGTCCTCGGCGAAGGCCAACACCTGATTTTCAACGATTGGCCGGGCCGTGGCCACTGGCACGAGCTCGCCGTCCAGCGTCACCGCATCGGTATGCGCGAGGATCACGTCCGGTGCCCCCTTGGTCAGCACCTGGTAGCCGGCGCCGTCCTTAATCACCACGCTCATCATTTTGCGCGTCGAGTCGAAGGGTAGCACCCGCACGATTTCGATGTCCAGGTCGTTGTTCTTGGCCAAAAGCCGGTCGCGGTCGATGCCGGCCTTGTGCCCCATCACGACCAGCGCGACGTCGGTCGGGTTGCCGTAAGGGGCCTTTCGCCCGTCGTCGTCCTCGGTGATCGCGGCCTCGTTGTTCAAAACGCTGGCGAGAGCGAAGCGGCGGTAGGCGGCCGCCGGGTCGGTCGCGGCGGTTGGCGCGGTGGCCGTCAGCGCTTCAGGAGCGGCCGCACCGCCCGGTGCTGCGCCGGTTCCTGCGGCAGTCGCGGTCGGGCTTGCGTTGCCGGTTGCCGAGGCGTTGGCCGCCGCGGCTGCGGTTGCGGTCGCCAGCCCAGTCGCGCCGCCGACCGGCAGGATCTCGCCGACCGGGTCGAGGCCGCTGCCTTCGACGGTGTAGGTCGCACCGTTGGCCCAAAAGCGGGTGACGGTCATCTGGTTTTGGGTCAGGGTGCCGGTTTTGTCCGAGGCGATGAACGAGGTGGCGCCGAGCGTTTCAACCGCGTTCAGCGACTTGATCAGGCCACGGTTTTTGGCCAGCATGGTCGCACCGATGGTCAAGACGATCGACAAGACGGCCGGCAAGGCGTCGGGGATGGCGGCGACGGCCAGGGCGATGGCGGTCGACAGGGACTCGGCGATGGCGGCAAAGGACAGGCTGCCAGAGGCCAGGTAGGCCTTGGCGAGCTCCAGCCCCAAAGTCGCGACCACGACGGCCAAGGCGACGGCCATCAGCTTGCGGGTCAAGGCGGCGATGGTGCGTTCGATCGGCGTTTTTTTGGTGGTGACCTGGGTCAGCAGCTTGGCGATGCGGCCGAGTTCGGTGTCGCGGCCGGTGGCGACCACCACGCCCAGGCCGTTGCCGCCGGTGACCATCGAGCCGGAGTAGCCCATGTTGGTGCGGTCGCCCAAGGAGACGTCGCCGTCAAGCGCGTGGGTCTGCTTGAGAATCGGCTCGGCCTCGCCGGTCAGGTGGGACTCGTTGACGGCCAGTTCCGCGCAGTGCAAAAAGCGCAGGTCGGCCTCGATGAAGTCGCCGGTTTTGACCGTCACAATGTCGCCCGGCACCAGCGTTTCGGCCGGCACTTGGGCCCATTCGCCGTCGCGCAGCACCGTGGCGTGGTGGTCGTTCATGGTTTTCAAGGCGGCCAGGGATTTTTCGGCCTGCTGCGCCTGCCAAAAGCCGAGCCCGGCGTTGACCGCGATCAGCAGCAGAATCGCGACGGCCTCGTAAACGGCGGCCATGCCGTGGGCCGAATCGCCGGTGACCGTGAAGTCGTAAGCCGCGCTGCCCAGCGCCAGCGCGACGGCGACGAACAAAATGATCACCAAGGGCTCCTTGAGGCTGGCGGCGAACTGGCGCCAGGCGCTTGGCGCCGGTGGGGTCGGCAGGGCGTTGGGACCGCCGGTTTGCAGGCGGCTTGCGGCCTCTTGGGCGGTCAGGCCGCGGGTGCGGTCGGTGCGTTGGGCGGCCAAGACGTCTTGTTTGTGCTGGTGGTAAAAGTCTGACATGGGGTTCCTCCTATGATGGCGGGGCGCAAATGACGGTGGTGCGGTGGTGCCAGGCCGAAGGCGATGCGGGTGGGGCGGCGGCCGCGGGTGTTTCACGGGTAACCCGCCGGCGACGCGTGGCACGGCCGCGGCCCAACCCGAGCAGACCGCGGCCCAACCCGAGCAGACCGCAGTCCAAAGTGGCCAACCCGAGCAGACCGCAGCCCGACGCGTTGGACCGCGGCCATCCCCGGCGGCCGGCGGCACGAGAAGACGGCAAAAAGGCGCAGGCTTCAAGGCCTCCCTCCCCAGGGAAGCGGTTCTTGAAGCTTGCGCCCAACCGTTTTTGCATATGCCGTTCGTTATTCCTAGCTTAAGCGAAAACTGATGCAGGTGTCAAGTTATTTGCTGTGGTGAATCAGTCGGCCGCCGCCGGTTGGCCGGGTGGAAGAGCCGGCCGGCCAGCTTGGTCAGCGCCGCCTGGGTGGTGATCAGGTGATCGTTGGAGGTCGGGACGCGGTAGAGCCGGGCGATGCGGCCGAGCTTTTGGGCCCGGGCCAGAATCGCGGCCGGGCGGCGGTGCAGGAACGCGTGGCAGGTCACCGGTGCGGTCAGTGCGTCGTAGATGGTCAGCTCCAGGTCGTCGTACTCGAAAACGGTGTAGCGGGTGCCGCCGATCAAGACGCCTTCCGTCACGCGGTCGGGCTTGTAGCGCCGCCACAGGGCCTGGCGCATGCTGGCGGTGACGATGCCGGGCGTCGTGGCGGGTTCGGCGACGGCCACCGGGGTGCTGTTGGCGGCCAGGGTCGCAAGCCACGGCGCCAGGGTGCTGCTGGCCGTCGGGGTACAGGTCAGCACGTTCAGGTCGCTGGCTTGGGCGACGCGGTCGGAGAACAGGCTGGCGGTGGCGGTGATGGTGAAGGTCGCCGCCGGGTAGCGGATGCTCAAAAGCTGGGTTTTGAGCGGCTGCGCGGTGTCGCACAGGGTGAGCCCGGCGGCGGTCAGGCCGGCGAGGTTGGCGGCCTGGGGCGGGTTAGCCGCGAGGTGCTGGCGGTAGCGGCCGCCGGTGTTGTGGGCGGTGAGCGTGACCGCGGTTGCCCCGGCGGCCTGCACCTTGGCCGTCAGCGCCAAGAAGTTGGTGAAGGCATGCTGGCTGACGGTCGGCATGACCACCGCCAGCGCCAGCGGTTCGGCCAGGTCCGTCAGGTCGTCGATCAGGTGCTCGAGGTGGGTGGCCGCGAGAATCAGGCGGCAGACGGCATGGCCGCCCCGGGCGTCGTCGGCCATGCGACCCAGGGCCGCCCGGTCGATCGGCGCAGTGCCGGTGAGACGCCAAGGGGTCGCGTCGCCGCGCGGTGGTTGTGCGTCATTCATGTCGTCGCCTCCTTTGCTGGCATTATTATACCAGAAATATTCACACTGTCATCTCATAATTGATGGTAATTAAATGAGAATAACCGGCCGCGGCCACCATGCGCCGACGGTTGTGATTGAATGCGCCGCCATTGATGCGCCGCAATCGCGTGGGACGGGGCGGGACCCGCGAAAGCACCGGTTCGACACATAATTGAAATATATCGAAATGCGTTATTTAATTGAGTAAGGCAACTTTTTGTTATGTCAACTTGGACCAGCCACCGCTCTGCCACCATCTGGCTACCGGCCGGGCCAGGGAAGGGGAAAAGGCGACGTCGACCATTTTGATTAGAAGATTATGGCAACGACACCGTGATTCCGGGCGTTATCCGTTATTTTTACCCGGTTGAACTCATTGTTTTCTCATCGTATAATCCGGTCATACTTCCGGCTTATGCAGCCATTCCAAAGGTGGGTGAGTTACCAAACCAGTTCGGCGAAGCGCCACGGGTAGGGCCGTGGCGCTTCGGCTACCGCAATTATTAGCGACTGCTTGGCGGCCGCAACAACGGGATCTGCGTGTGCAGACCCGAGATTAGGGAGGATTAGGGGTTGAATAAGACGAATAGCACGACCCTCAACCGCCTGACCGGCATCTTTTTGTGCTCCACGCTGCTGTTGGGCGGTGCGGCGAACCTGGCGTTTGATGCGCCAGCGCTCGTTTCCGCAGCCAAGACGGCGCCGGCACAGGTGACGACTCAGGCGACAACGCAAAAGACGGCCACGACTAAGGATGCCAAGGCCGCGACCGCAAAGCTCCACGCCGCGGATGAGACGACGGCCAGTGTACTGAAGAAGGCCAGCCTGACGCGGATTGCCGCGCAGCTGAAGGCCAAGGGGGCCAATCCAAAGAAGCTGTCTTTGGAGGCAACCGAGAAGAAGACGGTTCGCGTCATTGTCGAGCTGGCAGGCGATGGTGCCTTGGCGGCCAACGACAACGAGCGGCAGAGCTTCAAGAAGGCCGACAAGGCGGAAAACCGCGTGTTGGCTAAGCAAGATACCGTGCAGGGCAAGGTTGAAAAGCTGACCGGACACAAGGTGGCCCAGGAATTCGGCTACCTGCTGAACGGTTTTTCCATCGATGCCAAGGTCCAAGACATCGCCAAGATTCAGGCCATCAAGGGCGTTAAGGCCGTTCAGGTCGCCGACGTGGTAGCGCAACAAGACGCCACGGCCAACGACACCGTGCAAGCGTCGACGGCCTGGGCCAACTACGGCGTGGATGGCACGGGGATGGTTGTCGCGGTCATCGATTCCGGGATCGACGCCAACCACAAGGACCTGCGCCTGAGCGACGAATCCAAGGCCAAAATCAGCAAGGCCGACTCCGTCAAGTACAGCAAGGCCATGGGCTACGGGACCTACGAAAGCGCCAAGGTGCCTTTCGCGCATAACTACGGTAACGGCAACGACACCCAGCTGGTGGCCGACGACGGCGTCGACCACGGGATGCACGTGGCCGGCATCATCGGCGCCAACGGGGAGGACCCGGACGGCGTGACCAGCATCCAAGGGGTCGCACCGGAGGCCCAGCTGCTGAACCTGAAGATCTTCGCCAACGCCGGCCAGGACGGGCCGACCACCGATATGACGATTCAGGCCATCGAAGACGCCGTCAAGCTCGGTGCCGATGTCATCAACATGTCTTTGGGCTCGTCCGATGACACCGCAACCACGGCCAACGCCGAGGTTGCGGCCGTCAACCGGGCCGCCGAAGCCGGCGTCGTGCCGGTGATCGCCGCCGGGAACGACGGGGTCGCCGACTGGCTGGGCCAAGGCGTTACGCAAGACATCTCGACCGACACCAGTCCGGATACCGGCCTGATGTCCTCGCCGGCCAGTGCCGCCAACGCGATCACCGTGGCCTCAAGCGAAAACTCGACGCACAACGGCGCCACCGCCGACATGCTGGTGGATGGCAAGACCGTACTGCCCGACCTGAGCATTCAAGGCAGCGACAGCGTCACCAAGGCGCTGCAAGGCGTGTTCCCGGCCGGCTAGCTGGTGCTGTTGCCGGACAAGACCACCACGGATGCCACCGGTGCCGCCATCGATCCGGTGGCCACCGGAATGCCTGGTCGCGGCTTTGCCAGCGACTTTGAAGGCGTTGACGTGAGCGGTAAGATCGCCGTGGTGTCCCGCGGGATCAACAATTTCACCGAGAAAATGCAAAACGCCGAGGATGCCGGGGCCCGTGGCCTCATCATTTTGAACAACGCGGATGACGACATTCGGGCCACCATCACCGACGGCTCGGCCATCCCGACGCTGTTCTTCAACCAGCCATGGGCCGCTAAGGTGCTGGCCGCGGCCAAGGACAATCCGACTGCGACCTTCTCCTTCAGCGCCATCAAGGGCGACAATGTGCCGAGTGCCTCGGCCAACACGATGTCGACCTTCTCCACCTGGGGCTACAACACCGACTTGAGTGCCAAGCCGGATGTGACGGCACCGGGCGGCCGCATCTGGTCGTTGATGAACGACAACCAGTATCAGGAAATGAGCGGGACCTCGATGGCCACGCCGATGGTCGCCGGCAGCGCCGCCTTGGTGCTTGAGGCGATGAAGGGCAACACCGACTTGACCGGGCTTGACCTGGTCAACGCCGTCAAGCTGTCGCTTCAAAACACGGCGGTGCCGATGACCGACGCCAAGCACGACAGCGCCCCGTACTCGCCACGCCTGCAAGGCGCCGGCGAAGTACGCATCGCCTCCGCCATCCAAAACACGGTGACTCTGGATTACAACGGCCAAGGTGCCGCGTCGCTGAAGTCGATCGACTCGCGCAAGAAGTCCTTTGACGTCACCTTGACCAACCACGGCAAGTCGGCTGCGACCTACCAGTTCAACGACTACAACGGGGTTTACACCAAGGCCCTGGACGATCAAAGCATCAACTACGACACCAAGATCGACGGCGCCAGCATCACGGCCGACAAGGACACGATCACCGTGGCGGCGGGTGAGACAACCACCGTCACGCTGACGTTGAGCCTGCCGGATGATTTTGCCGCCAGCCAGTTCGCCGAAGGGTTCGTCGGCTTCACCAGCCAAAGCGAAGACGCCCCAAGCCTTGTGATGCCTTACCTCGCCTTCTACGGCGACTGGGGTCACCTCGATGGCCACAGCGTGTTCGACGGTCTGGGCGGCGATGCCGATTCCAAGTTCGGCTACAACTTCCTGCAAGACACCAACAACAACGTGCTGGGGCTTGACCTGAGCTCGGAGGATTACACCTCGTTGAGCACCGCCACCGAGGACAAGAGCGAATTGCCGCGCTACGTCGACTTCATCGACCGCAACAAGTCGGCGATCTCGCCGAACGGGGACGGCTTCAAGGACAACGCCGAGGCCATCGTGATGACCAACCGCAACGTCAAGACCCTGGTGGCCTCGATTGAAGACGCCGACGGCAAGCAGATTCGCAAGCTGAACACCGAGTACGCCGGCATCCGGCACTTTGTTGCGGATGACGGTAGCGAATGGTGGTACCAGGTGACCAAGGATCCGACGCTTGCCGCCTTCGACGGCACGGTGTACAACGGCACCACCGGCCAAGACGAGCTGGTGCCGGACGGCCAGTACTACTACCGCCTGGACGCGACGGTCGATGGCCAGGATACGACTTCCGAGACCATCAAGCTGCCGGTGAAGGTCGACAGCGTTGCGCCGAAGTTCCAGGACCTCAAGGTGACCAAAAAGGCCGACGGTTACCACTTAACCGGCCGGCTGACCGACGCCACCAGTGGGGTCAGCAACTTCACCGCCCTGCAGGTTGACCTGAACGGCGGCCAGCGGGTGTCTTCGACCTACCACCTGGACAGCACCGTCTCGCTGCAGGATTACGTCGACAAGAACAGCAAGGCCACCGCGTTGCTGAAGGACAAGTCCTTTGACATCACGCTTGCCAGCGAGTTCGCCCAGCAGTTCCAAACGGGCAAAAACGAGCTGACGCTGTACCTCGACGACAACGCCGGTAACGAAGGCACGGCCAAGGTGAGCTACGCCAAGGAAGCCAAGGCCGGCGAAACCGGCGCGGCACCGGTGATGTACAACGTCTACGCCGACGAGGTCGAAACCAGCACCTCGACGCCTTACTACGACGAAAAGTCCGGCACCTACGCTTTTTACGGCAACTTCGACCGCGACTTCTACATCAACGGGCAGCCGGTCAAGGTCGATGAGGACGGCAACTTTGTGGCCCACATCAAGCTGTTGTCCGGCACCACCCAGCTGGTCTTCGCGCTTGACGCCAACAACCAGCGTGTGATCAAGAAGATGAACTTCGGCTTCTCGGTGCTGCCTTTGGCCACCTTCGACAAAACCGGCGGCAGCTGGACCACGTACTCCGGCATGCCGGTTTACATGATTCAAAACGCCGAGCAGGGCATCCGCCTGACCGGTCACCTGGAAGGCGACGGGGATACCGCCGGCGTTGCCGGGTCATTCTACCCGGCCATCCTCGCCTCGCAAGGCGGCGGCGCCTCGATCGAGTGGAAGTACGACACCACCAAGCGTACCTTCAGCGGCACCTTCTCGATGCTGCCGGACTTCGATGAGATGGCGAAGATGGACTTCGGCGATCTGACCGACGAGGAACGCTTCGCCAAGCTGACCGGCGTGGCGATGGGCTACCCAGGCGATGACCTGTTCACCGCGGCGGCCTACGCGAAGGACGCCGACGGTCAAAAGGTCGCCGGCTCGACCGACGCCATTTTGGTTCACCAGCTCGGCGGCGCCACCGTCACCTTCGATAACGTGACGACCAACGGTGTGGCCCTGCTGACCGCCTCTCGCGCGGCCCAAAACGGTTACGACGTCGACACCGGTATCTACAAGGTGACCGGCGGCATCGCCACCAACTACATCGAGGACTTCCGCATCTTCGGCAACAGCACGGATCCGGATGACCCGGCCAACCAGCCGACGATCACCGACGACGGCAACGGCAACGGCCGCTTCACCTACGACCTGCACGTGAAGGGGTCCGATTCCCGCGTGGTTGGCTACTCGTACTTCAACAAGGCCACCGGCGCCACCGTCACCGGGAGCTTCGGCTTCGAGATGGACGCGGTGTTCCCGACGATCACCATGGACGATGAAGACACTTGGCAGGTTTCCCAAAAAGACAACGTCGATCTGGAAGTCTGGACCAACAAAGACACCTGGACTTTGGCCGGCACCGCAGGCGATGACCTGACCGGCTACCAGCTGTACATCGATTCGGACGAGGCTTACCGGTCCGATTACGACGGGACTGTTTTGGCCGAGTTCAGCGACGCGGCGGACTACAAGTTCAGCCAAGACATCGACCTGAGCGGCCAGGCGCAACGCACCGTGCGGCTGACCCTGTACGATAACATGGGCAACGCGACACGCAAAACCATCCTGATTCACCACGCGACTGAGGCACCGGACGCACCGGTTGCCAAGGCTTCAAGCACGGAGCTTGGCAACAAGCCGGTGCTGGTCACCGCGACGCAGGCCAAGGGCGAGCAGATTCGCTTCAGCCTGGATGACGGCAAGACCTGGACCGACTACACCAACGGCGTCGTCAAAGGCGTGAACGGCGACGTTCAGTTCAAGGCGGTCGACAAGTACGGTAACGAATCCGCGGTGACGACCTACAGCGTCACCAACGTTGCCCGGACGGTGACGGCCGAGGCAACCGCAACGCTGAGCGATTACGCGGACGGCGCCATCACCCTGACGCTGGGCTACGATCGCAAGCTGAGTGCAGACGTGGCAGCCATCACGCACCTGCAGTACAGCACCGATGGCGGCAAGACCTGGCAACAGTACGACAAGCCGCTGAAGGTCAGCGAAGACACCACCTTCGAGGTGCGGGTCGCAGACGACGCCGGCAACACCAGCGCGGCCCAAACCGTGACGGTGACCCTGCCGACCGACGACGACACCACCGAACCTGGTGGCGACACCACGACGCCTGCAACGGGCGACAACGACACCACCGAACCCGGTGACGACGCGACGACGCCTGCAACCGGCGACAACGACGCCACCGAACCTGGTGACGACGCGACGACGCCAGCAACGGGCGACGACGACGTCACCGAACCCGGCGACGACACCACGACGCCGGCAACGGACGACGGCGCCACAGACGCCGACAAGCCGCACAAGGGCACCAGCAAGACCGCGGCCGATTGGGGCAAGGCGGCGCCGATGACCGGCAGCAAGATCAAGCAGGCCAGCGGCTGGAACATGCAGGCCGGCAACCAAGCCGGCAAGCAGGCCGCCAGCTGGACCCGCAACAGCGCCACCGGCAAGGCTGCCAGTGCCGCCACGACGGGCAAAACCGGGCTGCGGGGCTTACTGCCGCAAACCGGCGAGCAGCTGCTGCTCAGCCTGACCATTGTCGGCCTCACGGTGGCTTTGGCCAGCGCCTGGGCGATGCTACGCAAATGGGGGACTAAGAATGAAGAAAACTAATTCCAAACGGCTGCTTTACAGCGCGGCCGTGCTGGGGGCGTTGACCGTGGGTACGGTCGTCGCCACCACGCCCAACGCCACGGTTCATGCGGATACCAGCGCCGAAACGGTGCCGGCGACCCAAAACGTGCCGATCGATGCGGCGCATTTTCCGGATGCCGGGCTTCGCGCCTTGCTGATCAGCTGCGCCAACGCGGCCGTTGAGATGGACAACCTGCCCAACGCCGAAACGGCCAACTGGGACGGCCAGTCGCTGACGCCGTCGATGCTGCAGTGGCAGACGCTGCAACACGCCAGCTATGCGCTGGAAGCCAATGTTCACGACCTGACCGGCCTGGAGGTGTTCACCAAGCTGGACACCGTGGATGTCAGCGGGATGCCGCTTGATTCGCTGGCCGGCCTCAAGCCGGTGTCCTCGTTGACCGCCTTGGTGGTCAACTACGACGAGGTGCCGATGCTGGCCACCTTGAAGGACAACGGCCTGACCGCCCTCAAGGTGCTCAACCAGACCAACAGCCAGGTGACGGCGCTTGACTTCTCCGCGGTACCCGAGCTTGAGACCCTGTCCCTGAGCGGCTCCACATACGTGCCTAACGAGGGCGGCGGCCAAAAGTCGGTCGACAACCAGTGGCTGACGCAGCTCACCCTGCCGGCCGACAGCAAGCTCAAAACCGTCGGATTTTACAACTTCGACAACCTGACCAGCTTCGACTACTCGGCGCTGCACGACCTGGAGTCCGTGTACCTCAACGACGTGGAGATCGGCAACGACGGCAAGCTCGACTTTTCCGCCGCGCCGAACCTTGAGAGCCTGACCCTGATGGGTACCAACACCAGCGACCTCAAGCTGGGTGACAGCGGCAAGCTGAGCATCCTGCGGGTCTCCGACGCGAAGCTCAAGGCGCTGGATCTGTCCGGCCAGCCGAATCTGCAAAAGTTGGATCTGCGCAAGAACCAGATTGCGAGCCTGGATGTGGCGAACCTGACCAACCTACAGCTGTTGGATGTGGCCGAAAACCAGCTGAGCGAGCTGGCCATCGGCAACCTGACCAACCTGCTGGAGCTGGATGTGTTCGACAACCAGCTGAGCGAGCTGGACCTGCAGGCGCCGAACCTGCGGATCCTGAATGCCTCCAACAACCTGTTGAGCGGGGACTGGGACCTGTCGAACCGGCCGGAGCTGGGCGAGGTCGACCTGGATGGCAACCAGCTGACCACGATCGACCTGAGCAACGATCCGGAGCTGCAGGTGGCAACGCTCAACGACAACCAGCTGACCAGCGTTGACTTCAGCCACTCACCGAAGCTGATGATCGTCACCACCGATAACAACCACCTGACGCATTACGACGTCAACTCGTCTTTGGCCCTGGCCACGGCAATCAAGGGTGGGGCCGGGCCCGAACTGACCGGCTACGGGCAAACCGTCGACGCCGGCATGTACCAGGTCAACGGCCACTGGTACGTCGATCTGGCGGCCTTGACCGGCAACAGCGACTCGGCTTACTACCGCATCAGCGACAACAACTGGTTGCTCGATGACCGCGGCGTGGCCGAGTACCAAGGCAGCGGGGTCCCGACCACGCTGACCTACCAGTACATGGCGCTGCACATGCCGGGCTTGACGCCGAACGTCGCGTTTTTCATGAACCTCGAGACGACCCTCACGCTGAAGGAGGCCGAGGCACATGCCCTCGCCCTGAACTTCTACGTGGCGGCGGATGAAGACGGCACGTATCACGGCCAGCTTGCCGGCGCAACCGGCAAGGATCAGCCGGTGAGCCAGACCATCGCGGCCGACGAAGTGCTGACCGCCGCCCTGGTGCCAGGCGTCGTGGCCGACAACGGCTACGTCCTGGACCATTGGGAGGATGGCTACGGTAAAACCGTGGACGTCAACCACTTCCTGCCGACCACCGACACGGCGCTTTACGCGGTGCTGCGCAAGGCGACCGAGAAGGATTACCTGGAGCAAAGCGGCTACAACGACGGCTTTGCCGATGGCTACAACGGCAGCGACACTCAGTCGCTTGCCGCTAAGTCCGACGCCTACGTTCGGACTTACACCACCGGCTTCAGCGATGGGAAGGCGGCCTACAGCGCCGAGTACCAAGCCGGCCAAAAAGCCGGTGAGGAGCTGGTAGGCAGCGGCGAGCAGCTGCGCAACGCGATTTTCGAGGATGCAAGCAAGACCTACGCCTACTGGCTGGGGATGCGCGACGCCTACGTCGCCACCGCCAAGGCGGCCGGCAGCCTGGATCCAAGCAAGGTCAGCCAGGTGCTTCAGGCAGACCTGGCGCTGGGACTCGGCGATCGCAGCGGCGACGTTGGCGACAAGGCCGCAATCTACACCAGCATGTACGCAAGCGCCGCTAAGGATGCGGAAGCCGCGGCGGCGGCGGGTAAGGCCGACGCCGAAGCCGGCAAGGCGCAGACGCTGCCGGAAAACAGCGCCTACGCCTATCTCTACGCTCAAAGCTACGCCGCGGTCGAAGACGCCGCGGCCGGCACCGCAGCCGGCACGGCCGACGCCAAAGCCGGCGCGTATGAGACCAACCCGGCCACCGCAAGCCTGGCTTACCGCGAGGCTTACGAAGCGGCCTATGCCGCCGAGAAGAAGACGGGGAGCTTCGCCGCTGCCCGTCAGGCGCTTGACGACGCCGCCGCCGGCGAAGCGGCCGGTCAGGCGGCCGGGGCGGCCGGTGAGGCCAGCGCGGATGTGACCGCGCAGTCTCAGGCTTACCAGACGGCCTACGCCGCGGCTTACGCCAAGGCCAAGGCGGCCTACGATTCAGACTTTGCGCTGGGTCAGACCGCCGGGGCGGCGGATTACGCCGCCGGTGAACCGGCCGGCACCGACGACGGTGAAACCGCGGCTTACGTGGCTGGCTACCAGGCCGGCTACCAGGCCGGGGTTAAGGCCGACGCCGATGCGCTGGCCGAAGCACAGGCAGCAGGGGCTGCCGCCGGGGCTGCCGATGGCGCCAAGGCTGCAGATCCGGCCGACAACAGCGACCAGTCTCAGGCTTACCGCGACGGCTACGAGGCCGCCTACGCCGAAGCGCTGGCGACCTACCAGGCCGATTTTGCCGCCGGTGAACTCGCCGGCTTCCAGGACGCCGGTGACGGCGCCAAGACCGACGTCACGGCCCAAAGCGCCGGCTACCAAGCCGGTTACGCCGCAGGCTACGACCTGGTTGCCGCGGCGACCACCGCAGATCCTGACGTGACGGCGACCACGGCCGCCGCAGACGCCGCCACCGGTCAAAAGGCCGGCTTCGCAGACGGCGCCAAGGGCGTCGCCGCAGCCGATGTGACGGCGCAAAGTGACGCCTACCAGGCTGCCTACACCGGCGCCTACACCCTGGCCAAGAAGGCCTACGACTTCGGTCAGTACCTGAAGGCCGCCGCGGTGAAGGCCCAGGCCGCAGCCGCTGCTAACGCCGCGACCAAGGCTGCCGACGCCAAGGCCGGCCGCACCGCCGGCTTCGCCGATGCGGCGACCGGCAAGGCGCAAGCCGACCTCACCGCCCAATCCGCGGCCTACGCCACGGCTTACCAGGCTGCCTACACCCAGGTCACCAACCTGAAGGCGCTTGGCGCCAAGGTCAGTGACGCGAAGAAGGCGGCCCAGGCCGCAGCCGCTGGCAAGGCCGACGACGGTGAGACCACCGATAACGGTGAAACCACCGACAACGGTGAGACCACCGGCAGCGCCGCCACCACCGACGACGGCCAGTCAACGGACACCACTGCGACGACCGACGACGGCCAGTCAACGGACACCACTGCGACGACCGACGACGGCCAGTCAACGGCCACCGCTGCGACGACCGACGACGGTCAGCCGACGGCCACCACCGCGACCGGCAAGCAGGCACCGACCGCCAAGACTGGCAAGGCCGCTGCGGCGACCAAGCAGTCCGGCGACCTGCCGCAAACCGGCACGATGATTCAAACCGGCATCGCCGCACTGGGTGCCGCCATGCTCGCGCTGATGGGCTTCTTCGGCCTCAAGCGCAAGCAGCGTCGCTGAGCCATCCGCTTCACGATTCAAGTTCGACCCCTAAACTAAAACGGCAGTGACCTGCGCTTCTCGCGCAGACCACTGCCGTTTTTCTATTGCCGAAACTGTTGCCGTCGCGTTCGGTGACCGGTCAGGCCTCGGCCGGGTAGCGCAGCCCCCAGGCCTTCCGGGCGGCGGTCATGATGGCCATCGTATCGACCGTCCAAGCCAAGGTCGGGTTCTCACCGGTGGCGACGGCGTGTTGCATGTCCTGGACCTCGTAGGCCATGGCCAGCTTGGCATCGCCGGCCTGAATCACCTCGGGCTCGCCGGCCAGCGGGTAGTAGGTCGCGGAATCCGTGCGGTTGGCGTCGTTGAACAGGAAGTAGCCGTTCTCGTAGGTCGCAATCGCGCGGTTGGGCAGCCGCGCCAGCAGCGTCGCGTGAAAGCTGGCCTGCTCGCGGTTAGCGTTGTTCAGCAGGAACGACTCGTCCAGGTCGACGCCGGTGGCACTCATTTCCACCTGCGACGCGGTGAGCTCGGGGGTGGCGGTCATCAAGGCACGAATCAGGCTCAGCGGGTAGATGCCCATGTCCAAAAGCGCCCCGCCGGCCAGCTTGGGGTCGTAGAAGCGGCCGTACATGTCGACCGGCACCCGCTCGCCAATCGAGGCCTGGATCGCCTTGAGCCGGCCGACGTGATGGGCCTCGCGAAACGCGGCCAGCGCCGGGTACAGCGGCAGGTGGTAGGTGGTCTGCGCCTCCATCAAAATCAGGTGGCGGGAGGCGGCCAGGGCGATCAGCTCGGCCAGCTGGGTTGCGTTGAGCGTGATCGCTTTTTCCGCCAGCACGTGCTTGCCGGCGGTCAGCGCCGTTTTGATGTCCGGGTAGTGGAAGTTGTGGGTGTTGGCGACGTAGATGACGTCGATCGCCGGGTCGTCGCACATCGCGGCGAGGCTGGCGTAGGCGTGGGGGATGCCGTACTCGGCGGCGAAGGCCCGGGCCCGGGCCGGGTCGTGGCCGGTGGCGACGCCCCAGACGTTGGCCTTGGCGGTGGTGACGAACTGCCGGGCGATGCCGCCCAGCCCGATGATGCCCCAATTGAGTGTGGTCATTGAGATTACCTTCTTTGCAAGAATCTGAATTCCATTATACCCGTTTTGACAGCGGTGCCAAGTTGGCGGCGGCCGGCCGCGGCCGCGGCGCGTGAGCCACGCGATGGCGATTGACAAGCCGCCGGTCGCCCCGTAACGTTAAGGCGAATGGAGGGGAGACAATGGAAATCAAAATCGGTCCGGCCGTGCGGCAGATTCGCCAAAAGCGCGGCTACCCGGCCAAGTGGATGTACACCGGCCTGATGTCGCGGTCCAACTACGCGCGGTTCGAGGACGGCGGCATCGACACCGCCTCGACTAACTTGTACGAGCTGACCAAGCGCCTGAACATCTCGCTGCCGGAATGGGCGATGCTTTACAACGGACTCAACGGCCGCGACGCCGGCAAGCTGACCGCCAAAGTCAACAGCCTGCTCAACGCCGGCTGGGTGGCGCAAGACCCCGCGCCGCTGCACCAGGCGGCGGCGCTGTGCCGGGAGCTGTTCGCCAAGTACGGCTACCCCAACGAGCGGCTGAGCGGCCTGGTCGCCGACGCCTTGGCGATCTACCTGGAAAACGGCAAGGACATCGCGCAGCCCAACGCGGCCTCGGCCGAGCTGGTCGCCTACCTCGACGCGATGGACACCTGGTTCGCCAACGACGTCGCGCTTTTGCACAACATCCTGCAGATCTTAGACATCAAGACGCTGCTGCGGATGGTGACCCGCTACCTCTACACGGTGCAAAACAACACGTGGCTGGGACAGGGCAGCACCAGCATTCCCGCCCAGCAGGAGCTGTTGCAGCAGAGCTTTGCCACGGTGATTGCGGCCCAAGACGCGGCGGCCTTCACCCAGCTGTTGGCCCAGTTCAACGCGATGCCGATGTCCGAACGCTACGTCTTTCCGGCCCTGATGCGGCAGGTCTACAATGCCTACGCGGCGTATCACCGCACCGGTGCGGCCGCGGCGCTGGCGCCGGTGGCGGCCGTCCAAACGGTGGTCGCCGGTGCCGGCACCCCGGACAACGAAGACGAGGTCAAGCGTCAGGTCGCGGCGCTTGACGCCTGGTTCGGGCGGCCGCCTGCGGGTCAGTGACGCAACGCTGGCAAAACTTGACCTTCGGTGCCTATTCCAAGAACGTTTTTCAAAAAAACGGTTGCCGAATGGCGGCCGGCCGGCGAACGGCGGTCGCCCAACGCGGTCAGCTTGGCGCCGGTGCAAAAATTCGAATTTGTGATTAAAATAACCCCCTGATTCCAAAAACCTGAGCGGCGGGACGGCGCGAACCGGCATTGACCCACCGGAATTGGTTGTTCACGTGAACTGTCCGTGATTAAATGGCGATGAAGCCGGGGGACTTTTTGTGGGACATCGTACGATGATCTCACCTTTTTGCGTCTCTCAAAAACTGTCAGGAGGAGGCCGTTGGCATGTCCAGGCTAAACACAATTGGAATCAAAGCGCTGCGTCTGCTCGGCCTCGCCTTAATTGTGGTGGGGACCCTGATTCCCATCAGCGGCATCTGGGCGCAACCCGCGGTTGGCGAAACCACCGCCGACCGCCTGACGCTGACCGCCAAAGCCGGCGGCGACCAGTTCACCGCGGGGCAGCCCAAGGCGCTGACCTTGACCAACAAGCTCAGCCCCGCAGACGCGGCCCAGGTGACCCTGCCGGCCGGCGTGACGCTGGACTGGGCGGCTACCAAGCGGCTGTGGCCAGGCACCGGCACCGCCGATGCCCAGACTCAGACGATCACGGCGGCAGGGCGGCAGTTGGCCGTCACCACCGACGAACGCAATCGCACCGTGGTCACGCTGAGCCGGGTGGCAGAGAACACGGCGAGTGCGACCGCGGCCACCGGTGACGCGGCTGCTGCGACCGCGTCCAGCACGGCCGTCGCGGCCGCGACCGCACCGGCGGCCGTGAGCGGCGATTTTGCCATCACCATCACCGGCGCAACCAGCCGCGTGACCCTGACGCCGGTGCTGACCAGCAGCCAAGTGGCTGGCACCCCGCTGACCTTGACCAGCGCTGCGGCCAGTGCGGTGACGCCGGCCAGCCGGGCCGCCGCCGTCGCGGCCGTGACCCAACCGGCCCTGCGGCAGGTGCAGGCACCCAACCGGGCCCCTGCGCCGGCCCCGGCGCCGACTGCCGCGACCAAGTTCGCCATCGACCAAGGGGGGCAGACCATCTACGGAGACAACGAAACCTCGCTGGCCTTCACCCTGATCAACACCACCTACCCAAGCCAGCCGGTCACGCTCAAGCTGGGCCAGTTCAAGCTGGATTTGACGTTTTTGGCCACGCGGTGGCAGGACTACTACGGTGCCGGCCGTGTGAGCTTGTCCGCGGATGGCACGACGCTGACTAACCGCACCGGCGCCAGCGTCAAGCTGACCACGGACCGCAGCGGCCAGCAGATTTTGACCGTCACCGTGAACCAAAGCGGCGATTACGAAGGCTACGTGCCGCTGGCCATCAACTCGGTGGCCAACCCACCGGCCACTTACAGCATTTTGCCGACCCTGGCCGACGGCACGGCGGCGGATGCCACCGCGACCTGGACCCACGTCGGCGGGGCGGTGGGGACGCTTGAAAGCGACACCTACCTGACCAAGGATCCGGCCAACGAAGACGCCGAGTGGTGGTACGGCGATGCGGTGATGGCGGCCCCCGAGGCTTACGCGGTCGGCGGCCGCCTGTACCTGGCGTTTTACTACGCCGGCATCGGCGGGGCCAACGGCGACGTGCATCTGCAGCTGTCGCCCGGGCTGACCCTCGACCTGGCCGCCTTCGCCAACCTCAAAGTCAAAGATTACAACAACAACACCTACACCTTCACCGACGCCCAGCTGACCACCACCGGCAGCGTCCAGACGCTGACCGGGAATTTCCAGATCAGCTACCGCGGCGGGGCGGCTGACCCAATTCCGGCGACGCTCACCTACAACAAGGACACCAACCTGCTGAGCATCGCGATGCCGACGCAGGGAGAGCTGCGTTTTTACCTGCCGATTCAGGTCGGCGCCGGTGCCGGCAAGAACGGCTACAAGCTGCACCTGTACGACATCAAGGACGGCGATTACCTGATCAACGACACCTGGACCTTCACGCCGACCGGTGACATCACCGCGCCGACCGAGGCCCTGAAGCTCCACAAGGTGGCGGCGACCGACGAGACGCTGGGCCTGGCCGGGGCCAAGTTTGCCGTGAGCGACGTCACCGACCCAACCAGCCCCCAGGCGCTGAGCCTGCCGGCGACGGATGCGGCCGGCCTGGCCAACGTGCCGATCACGGCCAGCGGTCTGCGAACCCTGAGCCTGAAGGAAACCACGGCGCCAAGCGGCTACGCACTCAACCCCAACACCTACGAGGTGCAGTGGTCGGCGGTTCTCGGGGCCGCCGGGGTGCGGCTGGCCGGTGATGCCGACTGGGACAGTGTGACCAGCGACGGCGCTTTGAGCATCACCAACCGGACGCTGATTTTCCGCGACAGCCAGCCGGGACTGAAGATTCAAAAAGTCGCGGCCGAAGACGAGACCAAGCCGCTGGCCGGGGCCACCTTCAGCGTGGCCGACACGACGACTACCGCGACCGCGGCCGCCACCACGCCGGCGACGGATGACGCTGGGATGACCAGCAGCGCGGCCACCGGCAGCGGCACCCGGACGCTGACCGTCAGCGAAACCAAGGCGCCGCAGGGCTACGCGGCCAATCCGACCAGCTACGAGGTGCAGTGGTCGGCCGCCACCGGCGCCACGCAGGTTCGTTCGGTCGGCGGCAGCTGGGGCACCACCTCAGCCGACGGCGCGGTGAGCGTGAAAAACCAGGTGCTGGTGGTTCGCGACCGCAAGCTGGCCGTGACGATTCGCAAGGTGGCTGTGACCGATGCCAGCCAAACCCTGGCCGGGGCCACCTTCACCGTCGGGAACACCGACGACACCGGCAATTCCACGCAGACGGCGGCGACCACCGCAGACGGGGTGACCAGCACTACGGTCACCGGTCAAGGCGATCGCGTCCTGACGCTGCGCGAGGCAACGGCGCCGACCGGTTACGCGGCGAATGCGACTAGCTACGAGGTGCAGTGGTCGCAGTCAACCGGCGTCACCGCGGTTCGCGAGGCCGGTGACAGCGCCTGGGCCGACACCACGCAAGACGGCGTGGTGAGCGTCGTGGATCACGTCTTGGTCTTTCGCGACCGCCGCTTGGCGCTGACGATTCACAAAATCGCCGAAGATCCCGAGGTCACCAAGTACCCGATTCTGCACCCGGCCGACCCGACGTTGCCGATCGGCGATGGCACGACGGGCCAGACCGGATCGGCGAGAACCGCGGCCGCACTGGCGAGAACCGCAATGCCGGCAACCGCAACCGGCCCGGCCGCCGCCTTGACTGGCGCAACCGGGCTGACCGCAACCGAACTGACCGCAACCGGACTGAACGCGGCTGACTTCACGGCCGCCGGGGTTACCGCAACCACACTGGCTGCGCCCTCAATCGCCGCCGGCGTGACCGGTGAGCCGGCCACTTCGACCAGCGCGGCCGAGGCACCGGCCTTGGCCGGGGCGACCTTCAGCATCACCAACACGACGGCCGACACCATGAGCCCGGCCGTGACCACCGCGGCCACCGGGACCGACGGGCTGACCAGCACCACCGTCACCGGCGACGCCAATCGCACCATGGTGTTGACCGAGGTCACGGCACCGAGTGGCTACGCCTTGAACCCGAACAGCTACTTGGTGCAGTGGTCCAGCACCGCCGGGGCCGTTTTGGTTAGCGGCACCGATGGCATCTGGGGGACCACCTCAAGCGACGGCGTGGTCAGCGTCAACGCCGATCACACCCTGACCTTCCGCGACAGCCAGCTGCTCGTGACGGTGCAAAAAACTGACGCGGCGGATGCCACCAAGGTACTGCCCGGTGCGGTCTTCACGCTGGGCAACGCGACGGCCGATCAGGCGCCTTTGACCCTGCCGACTACCGATGCCGACGGGCTGGCCGGCAGCACGGTCAGCGGTTCAGGCGACCGCATCCTGACGCTGCGCGAGCAGACGGCGCCGCAGGATTACCTGCTCAACACCGCCGACTACGAGCTGCAGTGGTCGGCCACCCAAGGCGTGACGGCAGTTCGCCTGGCCGACGATTCGGACTGGGGGACCGCCTCAAGCGACGGGGTGCTGCAGCTGGGGGCGGATGGCCACCTGCTTTTCGCCGACCGGGCCAAACCCAAGACCGGCACCATCACCGTGCAGGACCTGGACCGCGCCACCGGGGCGGTCATGCGAACCCAGACGTTCAGTGGCCCGATCGACGCGCCGCTGAGTGCGGCCGCCACCGGCGCGAACCTGCCCGGCCAACACACCGGGCTAACGCTGTGGGGGTCAACGATGGATCCGACCTTGGCCACGGCGCTTGACCCTTACGACGCCGCCAATCCGCCGGATCCGCACTTCGCCGCCGCCGCCCAGACGCTGACTTATGTCTTTGACCTGCCGTTCTTCGAGCTCAACCCGGATCCCACCATCGAGTTTGGGACCTTCGCCCCGGATCAGACGGACGCGAACTACCAGCTGGGGACGCATGCGGCGACCACCGGTCAGCCGCTGCCCTTCGGGGTCAGCGTGATCGACCGCACCGGTGTGGCCGGCTGGGCCGTCAGCGTTCAAGAGGACGGGCAGTTTCAAAACGGCGACCACGAACTGACGGACGCGACCTTGTGGTTCAAGAACCTGAACGTTCAGGCCGCCGGCAGCGAAGGCGGCGGCAACAGCGCCTACACCTTCACCACGACCGCCGCGTTCACCCTGACGCCGACGACCGCGCCGCAAACCATTGTGCAGGCCCAGCTGACGCCCGAGGCCGCGGCCGCCGCGACCACCGCGCCGACCACCCGGGCGTGGCGCCTGAACTTCGGCGACGCCGCCAGCGGCG
Organism: Lacticaseibacillus suihuaensis; assembly: GCF_054785075.1. NCBI lineage: Bacteria > Bacillati > Bacillota > Bacilli > Lactobacillales > Lactobacillaceae > Lacticaseibacillus > Lacticaseibacillus suihuaensis. Next base: position 92,776 of record NZ_BAAGBJ010000007.1, read on the forward strand.
GTGAAAGCGTCGGCCTGCACGTGCCGGCCACTACCGCGCGTCACCTGGGGCGCTACCACACCACGGTGACGTGGACGGCTTCGAGCCTACCATAGAAAGAAAGGACCGATGGGATTGAAACACAGATTAGCCTTCGCGGCGGTTGCGCTGCTTAGCGCCTGGACCGCCTGGGCCACCGTCACCACCAAGGTCAGCGCCGCCAGCGGCGCCGGGACCAACGATTACGAGGTGCAACCGGTGCTGCCGGAGTCCCAGGTCAACATGGCGGAGAACTTCTACGACCTGAAGCTGGCGCCGGGGCAGACCCAGACGATTCAGCTGCGGATCCAAAACTTCACCAGCAAGACGATCAAGGTCAAAAGCGGGTTGGGCAACGCGGTGACGCAAACCGGCGGCGGCATCGTTTTTGAAGGCGCCGCGGCCAAGCCCGACGTCAGCCTGAAGCACCCGTTCACGACCCTGGCCACGCAACCGCACGGCCAAGCCACCGTGACGCTGGGCCCCAGGCGAGCCAAGACGCTGTCGGTGACCATCACCATGCCCCAAAAGGCTTACGCCGGCATGATCTACGGTGACTGGCACTTCAGCGAGGCGATTGGCAACAAGGCCAAGGCGCGTAACGCGGTCGGCGCCAAGTACGCCTACTCCGTCGGGGTGCTGCTGCGCGGCACCGACTTTCGCCAAACCTTCCCGAAGCTGCGCTACAAGAACACCGAGCCGTTCTTGGCCAACCGCCACCCGGCGATGGGCATCAACATCCAAAACACCGCCGCCATGGCGATGCGGCAGGTGAGCATCCTCGCCAAGGTCTCTTTGGTCGGCAGCCACGACATCACGCGGGTTTACAGCAAAACCGGCGTGATGATCGCGCCGAGCTCCACCTTGAAAATTCCGATTTCCTGGAACTACAACACGATGAAGCCCGGCACCTACAAGGTCTCGGTCGTGATCAAGGGCCAAAACTACGGCAATCGCTTCCCGATGACGCTGAAGTTCAACCGCCAGTTTCGCGTCGCGGCCAAAAAGGCGGCGGCAATCAACGAAAAGGCGGTCAAAAAGCCCAAGAACAAATGGGTGCCGGTCGCTTACGCCACCGGGGCCTTGTGGCTGGTCGCACTCGGCAGCCTAATCTGGATGCTGGCGGTGCGGCCACGGACATGAGGTGGCCGCAGTCGGCCACGCGCATGATGCGGCGCCGCTCGACCGCGAACATGAAGCGGCGTCGGTCGGCCACGAACGAGAGGCGGCGTCGTTTTGCCCCGGACACGAGGCGGCGCCGTTTCGCCCCGGGCCGGCGGTCGCTGGTCACGCTCAGGCGGTGGCTGACCGCACTGGTGGCGGCCGGCCTCGCGGCGGTTGCGCTGGCGGTGGGGCCTCGCGCCACCCCGGTTCGCGCCGCCAGCTTCATGGTGCGGCCGGTGATTCCGACGGACAACCGCGTTCCCGCAAGCGCCGGCTACTTCGACCTGCGGCTTCGCGAAGGCACCGAGCGACAAGTGGCGGTCATGCTGGCCAACACCGCCAAAACCCCGCAGCTGATTCACGTGGCGCTGCTGGACGCGGTGACCGCGGCGCAAGGGGTGGTCGCCTACGTGCCGGCCGAACAGCGCGATGCGCTGCTGACCAAGCCGGGCAGCCGGCTGGTCCGCTACCCGACCACCGTGCGGCTGGCGGCGCATGAGACCCGCCAGGTGGTGTTCACCGTGCCGGCGCAGTCGGCGCTGTTCACCGGCACCAAGGCGATGGCGATCCAGCTCACCGGCCCGGCGGCCTCGGGCCAAGGCGCGGTGGCCAGCCGCGTTCGCTACCGCATCGGCTGGTTGCTGAGCGGCCGGCCGCTTGCGGCCGGCCTGCACCTCGGCCTGGGGTCGCCGGTCTCCCAGACCCCGCGGCACCTGCGCTTGCGGCTGGTCAACCGGCGGCCGCAGTTCATCCGGCGCCTGAGCGTCAAGGCGACGCTGACGGCGGCCAACCGCCTGACTGTGCCGCTGAGCCAGGTGACGCGGGGGATGAAGGTCGCCCCGCAAAGCGCTTTTGCCTACACGCTGGGCTTGGGCGGTCGCAGGCTGCCGCAAGGAGTCTACGCCTTGACCCTGCGGCTGAGCGGCTCGGCCGGCCCCCAGCGGCTGCGGCGTTACCTGCGCGTCGGGGCCGATGGGCGCGTCGCCTGGACCACCCGCACCGCCTACCTGAAGGCCCAGGCGCTGACCTTGACGCTGGCGCTTGCGGCGCTGGCCGTGATTCTTGCGACGGTCGGGCTGCTGCACTGGTGCCGGCGGCCCCGGCGAGCGCGTTAGGCCGGCTGGCTCAGCACTGAACTGCGGTTCAGCGCCGAGCCGGCCGTGCCTAGCCGAACTTTGTACCCAAAAGGAGGAGTGGCATGAAATTCTTGATCAATCGCTTCGGTTTCAAGCGGGTTTGCTGGGCCGTGGTCGGACTGACGGTCGTGATGACCCTGGCGTTCGGCTTCAGCCTGTACAAAACCGTGAAGACGTATCAGGAATTGAACTCATGGGTGTCTTACACCCTGAATTAGCCTGACCAGTGTTCGTTTTGACTCACTTTGTTTATGCCGCGCAAGCCTCAGCGGGGGATAAAAAAATTAACTTTGATTTTGCACATCACGAATATGGAGGAAGATCACTTATGAAACTGACCAAAATTGCATCGCTCGCCTTGGCAAGCGCCACGGTATTAGGGACCCTTGCGCTGGTTGCCCCGGTTGCGACCAACGCCGCCACCCAGGAAGGCAACGCCACCGCCAACAACGGCATCGCGCTGCCACAAACCGACCAGACCACGGCCGGCATCTCCTTTGGCGAGCCGAACCCGAACGGCAACACCGGCTACCTGCGGCTCCAGAAGGTCCCAGAAATTCTGGACTTTGGTAACCACGAAACCTTCAACACCAGCTACCCGACCTTCACGGCGGATGGCAAAAACAGCTACAACGACACCAACAACCGCTACCCGAACTACAAGTCCGGCGACACCAACATGACCGCCATCCTGAACACCCAAGACGCCAAGCTCCAAGACGTCAACGGCAAGGCTTGGGTCACGGTTGTCGATAAGCAAGACACCCGCACCAACGCCGACGCCATCAACACCGCCAGCAACGGGACCTGGCAGCTGTCCGTGAAGGCGGATGGCCCACTGCAAAAGGTCAACGAGCTCGGCGAAGCCGCCGGCAGCACCACCGACGCACTGCTGTCCTTCGCCAACACCGCTTACGGACGCACCACTGCTGTCTACGACCTGACCGCCGAGTCCCAAGATGACGGCTACACGCCGGCTGCCGCGACGGAAACCGACGTGTCGACCATCACCAAGGACTTCAACGTCAACGTGAACACCAATTCCACGGCCGTTCAGGTCGCTTCCGCCGCTGACGGCGAAGGGACCGGTGCGAACGTCTTTGGCTGGGACAAGTCCGACATCAAGCTGACGCTGCCAAGCACCTTCACGGCAGAAAACGCGATCTACGAGACGACGTTGACCTGGACCTTGGCAACCGGGATTAACTAATGGCTGACTTTTCCATCGAGTGAAGTGCGTGTGTGAGCGTTCCGGTGTCGCCTGAGGTACGACGCCTGTTCCACGAAAAACGGCTTGGGGAAGCCGTTTTTTTTGTGCTCAGAGCGGCGCCGAGCGGTTGGCCGGACGGGTCGCGGCGGGTTGGACACTGGTCCCGGGCCTGGCCCAGTGTCTTGGCCGGGCTAACCGGGCCGGCGCCGGGTGGCTCGAACATCCTGAGGAAAAACCGCCCGAGAAGGCGCCGGGTCAGCCGCCGTGCCGACTTCCAGGGGCGTTTTCGACGCTGAATTTTGAAAAATGGCGCGAATATGCGCCGTTTGGGCCGCGGCCTTGGCCGTGCCGGTAAGCTGGGGGAAGAAACACGGAGGAGATGCCATGATGGAAGACGACCTGTTCCTGAAAAAAAGCGCCCGGGATAAGCTGGCGTTGTTTGAGGCGATCCAGCGCGACAGCCGGGCGGCGCTTTCGCCAGCGGTGCGGCTGCACCACGCGCAGCCGGTGGTCGGCGAGGTCAACCTGCGCCGCATCGCCACGTTGATGGACCGCAACTACGGCACCTTGTACTACGTGTTCACCCACCTGAACCAGGACCTGGCGCCGCTGGCTCAAGACCGCCGCCACCTGTACGACGTCGCGCCGGGGGTGCTGCGAGCCCAGCTGGTGCAGCAAAGCGTGCCTTACCGCTTCTTGCTGGCGGTGTTGGCCCAAACGCCGGGGAGCTTCGATCGCTTCGTCGCCACGGTCGGCGTGTCACGCGCCACCTGCCTGCGCTACCTGCGGCCGCTGCGAGCGTTGGCCGGGGAGCTCGGGGTGCGGGTGGTTTACGAGAAAATGGCGCTGCGCGGCAGCGAGCTGGCCCAGCGCCTGTTTCTCACCTGCGGCCTGTGGCTGGCCACCAAGGGCCAGTGGTGGCCGCTGACCACCCTGGACCGCGAGGCGGCGCTGGGTCAGGTGACCGGGGTGTGTGGCGCCTTTGGCCTGAGCCTGGGCAACCCGGTGCTGCGCGAGCTGTTCGCCTACTTGCTGACCGTCAGCCTGACGCGCCTGGGCCAGCACCAGGCGCTTGAGGCGGTACCCAACGCCTTGAGCTACCCGGTGCCCAATTTGTTTGAAGGCCGGCTGGCGGCCTGGGCCCCGGCTAAGCAGGCGGCGCAGTTCGCCGAAAGCGCGGCCCTTTACCAGCTCTTTGCCATGCTCAGCGGTGCCTTTGCCACCGATGAGGCCGCGGTGGCCAAGGCGCTGGCGACCGGTGAGCGCTACGGGGGCCGCCTGTATGCGACGGTCGAACGGTTCTGGACGCTGCTGCCGCCGCCGGTGCTGGACCAGACCCAGCTGCCGGCGGCGCGTCAAGACGCGCTGCGGCTGAACCTGCTGGCCGCCGCCATGGGGGTGGTGCTGTTCGGCCGCGACCTGTCCGGGCCCTTGGCGCGGCACCTGGCGCCGCGGCTGGTCGCCCCACCCGAGGCCGATGTCCTCGCGCTGGTTCGCCAGACCCTGGCGGCCGCGCTGTACGACCAGCCCTTGCCCGGCCTCAATCAGGCGGCGCTGACGCAGGCCTTCGCCGCCTTGCTGAGCCAGTACAGGCGCCAGGTGCAGCCGCGGCGGCGGGTCCAGGTGGCGCTGATGCTGGAGCCGATCACCTTGGGCTACGTCGATTTGGTCGGGTTTTTGACGCAGGTGCCGTTCGTCACGGTGGTTCGCGACCAGTACGCCACCGCCGACCTAGTCGTGGCGGCGACCGCCGTGCCGCTGCCGCCGGCCAGTGCCGACGTGCCGCCGGTGTTCGCCTGGCCGCAAGCGGCGACCAGCGCCGTGTTCGGCGAGCTCTACGCCGTTTTGCACACCCTGTACACCGCGAAGCTCGCACCGGCCGCAACCAAATGAGGGGATTCACAGAACTTATTGAAAATGCTGCCAAAAATCTTTAAAATTGAGAGGTGATGCGAAATGCGCATCGACTGTCAACATTATGGAGGAATACATTTATGCGTAAGACGAAGATCGTCTCCACCCTGGGCCCTGCGTCCAACGACCTGAAGACGATTAAGGCGCTGATCGGCGCCGGGGCTAACATTTTCCGCTTCAACTTCTCTCATGGTGACCACGAAGAGCAGCTCGGCCGCATGAACTTGGTCAAGCAGGCGATGAAGGAAACCGGCGTGAAGGTCGGCCTGATGCTCGACACCAAGGGCGCCGAGATCCGCACGACCGCCACGACCGACGGCGGCAAGGTGAGCTACGAGAAGGGCGACAAGATCACCCTGACCATGAACACCGGTGCTTTGAGCAAGAAGGGTGCCGTTGACATTACATACGGCGGCCTGTACGACGACGTCAACGTCGGCCACCACGTGCTGTTCGACGATGGCCTGCTCGACACCGTCATCATCGAAAAGGACGAGGCCAACCGCGCCTTGATCCTCGAAGTGCAAAACCCGGCCATCCTGGGCTCCAAGAAGGGTGTCAACTCCCCAGGCGTTTCCCTGCAACTCAAGGGCATCACCGACAAGGATAAAGACGACATCCGCTTCGGCGTCAAGCAGGGCATCAACTTCATCGCCGCATCCTTCGTGCGTAAGACCTCCGATGTTCAGGAGATCCGCGACGTGCTGGCCGAAGTCGGTGGCGAAGACGTCCTCGTGATCCCAAAGATCGAATCCCAAGAAGGTATCGACAACTCCGATGCCATCCTTGAGATGTCCGACGGTATCATGGTGGCCCGTGGCGACATGGGTATCGAGATTCCTTACGAAGAAGTGCCTGCCGTTGAGCAGATGCTGATTCACAAGTGCAACCTCGCCGGCAAGCCGGTGATCACCGCGACGCAGATGCTCGACTCCATGCAGGAGAACCCACGCCCGACCCGTGCCGAAGTGACCGACGTGGCCTTCGCCGTTTTGCAGGGCACCGATGCCACCATGCTGTCCGGCGAATCCGCCAACGGGGACTACCCGGTCGAATCCGTCCACACCATGGCCGTGATCGACGAACGCGCCGACAAGATGCTGCCGAAGCACTCCCCAGTTCTTGAGGAACTGAAGACCTCCGGCTCCATCACCACGACGACCGCGATCGCCGCCGTGACCGCCGCAGAACGCGTCTCCGCCAAGGCCATCATCGCCTTGACTGCCAGCGGCTACACCGCGCGTCAGATCTCCCGTCTGAAGCCGGAAGCCCCAATCCTGGCCGTGACCTACGACGAACGCACCGCCTCCAGCCTGCTGGTGTCTTGGAACGTGACGCCGCTGGTTGTCAACAAGGGCGCCGAATTCGAAGCCCTGGTTGCCCAGGCGGAAGAGAAACTGGTTGCCGACGGTCAGCTGGCGAAGGGTGACGTGGTGGTCATCGTGGCCGGCTTGCCCTTGTACGAACCAGGTTCCACCAACAATGTTATGGTCCGTCGCATCGCCGACTAAGTTCCTGGCGCTTGCGCGACTGCACTGAAAACCTCGCTGCCGCTTCTGCGGTGGCGGGGTTTTTGCTTGCAGAGGCGAACAATCTTCGGAAAAATCGCCGGCCACAGGTTCATCTTTACACAACGTTCGAAATATTATAAGATAAAGACTGCGTTGTAAAAATATAGTTCGTGTTTTGGAGGCAATTCACACATGAAAGAGAAGCTGCTGGCCTACTTCGAGATTCGGGAGCTCAACACGACCGTTCGCCGGGAAATCCTGGCGGGGTTCACCACGTTCATCTCGATGGCCTACATTCTGTTCGTCAATCCATCCGTACTGGGCGCTTCGGGGATGGATAAAGGCGCGGTGTTCACCGCAACCGCCCTGGCCTCGGCCCTTGGGTGCATGCTGATGGGAATCCTCGCGAAGTACCCGATTGCCACCGCCCCGGCGCTTGGCATCAACGCCTTTTTCGCCTACTCGGTCTGCATCGGCATGAAGATTCCGTGGCAAACCGCGCTGGCCGGCGTGTTCGTCGCCGCCTTGATCTTCATCGTCATCACGATTTTCAAGCTGCGGGAGATGATCATCGACGCGATTCCCGCCGACCTGAAGTACGCGATTTCCGGCGGCATCGGGCTGTTCATCGCCTTTCTCGGCCTCAGTGATGGCGGCCTGATCGTCGCCAACAAGTCGACCTTGGTCGGCCTCGGGTCGCTGAGCGTCGGCACCACCTGGCTGACCGTGTTCGGGCTGATCGTCACCGCCGTTTTGATGGTGAAAAAGGTGCCGGGGGGCATTTTCATCGGTATGGTCCTGACCACGATTCTCGGCCTGGCCACCGGCCTGATCCACGCCCCAAGCGCCATCGTGTCCGGGGCGCCGTCCTTGGCGCCGACCTTCCTGGTGGCCGTCAAACACGTCGGCGACATCAACTCGCTGCAGCTGGTGGTCGTCGTCTTGACCTTCCTGCTCGTCACCTTCTTTGACACCGCCGGCACCCTGGTCGGCCTGGCCAACCAGGCCGGCTTCATGAAGGACAACAAGATGCCGCGGGTCGGCAAGGCCTTGGCCTCCGACTCCACCGCCATGCTCGCCGGCTCGCTTTTGGGCACCAGCCCGGTCGGCGCCTTCGTGGAAAGCTCCGCCGGCATCGCGGTCGGCGGCCGCAGCGGCCTGACCGCCGTGGTCACCGGGGCCTTCTTCCTGCTCGGGATGCCTTTGACTTACAGCATCTCCGACGGCATCGCGCTTGGGTTCATCTTCTACCCGATCACGATGATCGCTGCCAAGCGCGGCAAGGAGGTCTCGCCGATCATGTACGGCTTGTTCTTCGTCTTCATCGGGTTCATGTGGATATTGAATATGTAGAGGGCGGAGCAAGGCGCTTAGCCGGACGGGTAGCGTCAGGCTGGACATTGAGCCGGGCTTTGGCTCAGTGCCCGGCCTTAGCTAGCCGCTCCGGCGATGCCTTGCGGAGCCCGTTTAGAGCGTGACCCGAGGCGGGTTTAGCAGGCCGCGTCGCACAGGCGCTTGCTCGTTGCTTGCCCACCAAACCAAGACCGGCGGCTGCCCCATTGTTTCGGGGCGGTCGCCGGTCTTGCGTTGATTGAATTCTTTGTCGGCTCTATTGAAGTTATGTTATTTATTTACACTAAATTTACCTAACATTTACAATCCTGTAATGGTAATTCCGGCCAGACGGTGTTATTCTATCCCCGTAGAATTCGACAGCGCCTCTCGGTCGCACGGCCGACGCGCAGCTCAAGGCAGTCTACGGTGACTATCATTCTCATCTGATGAACGTCGACCTATGTCGACCACGTCCGCGGCGTGAGCGTCTAGCGCTGGAGAAATTCGCGCAAAAGAAAACAGCTCTGGTTTGACTCCAATGATCCGCAACTGCCGGCTCCACCACAGTGCGTCCCATCAACTGAATCGGTTCTACCATTTTGGCGGGGGCAGTCTGCCCTGCCGGCGGGGCGGTTCATCAATTCAATATCAATCGGGGTACTGCGGGGCGACCCGCGGTACCCTTTGTGTCCCGTAAACACCATTTTCCCGCTCAAAAAGCCTCGCGTTGGCAGACGCGAGGCTTTTTGGCTTGGCTGATAAGGCTGGCAATCTAGGGCTTGGCAACCAGCGGCGCGTGGCCACCGGCGGTGCGGGTCAAAAGGGCCTTGGTGAGCCAGAGGTAGGCGCCTGGGGCCAGCAGCACGGCCACCAAGGGGTTGAGGTAGCCGAGAATGGTGCAACCGGTCAGGCACAGCGCGAGGCTCAGGGTGGTGCCGGGGTGGTGGATCAAAAGCGCCAGGGCGGCGAACGCCGGGGATTCGGCCGCGTCCGGTTGAATCGAACCAAAGGCGAGTGCCGCCAGGAAGGTGCTGCCCACCAGCACCAGCGCGAGCAAGGCGACCACGGCGAGCTGCCAAACCGCGCTGTGCGGGGCCTGAGCCAGCCGCCGCACGGCCACCAGCAGGCCGCCGATGGCCAGCGTGAAGGCGAAGGACCAGCCAGCACCTTGCAGCGGTGATCGCCGTGCTTGCGGCGCGGCCGTGGCCACCGCGTCGTGCGGTTGCACAGGCGGCTGCAGGGCGTCATACCCCGCAGTCATGGCCGCCAGCCAGCCGTAGACCAGGCCGTGGCGAATCAGCTGCCACCAAAAGCGCAGCGATTGCGGCACCAGGCGGTAAAACGCCGTGACGGCGCGGATGAGTTTGCTGGGTTGGGTGGACATGGCGACCTCCAATCACGGCGGCAGGGGTTACTTGACCGAGCCTGCGACGCCGTTGTAGATGTATTTTTGAAGCGTGAGGAACACAATCAGAATCGGCAGGATCACGATGATGACCCCGGCCAGGATGACCGGCCAGTTGGTGCCGTAAGGGCCCTTGAAGGCGAACAGGGCGGTCGAAATCACCTTGAGGTTGGGATCTGGCATGTACAGGAACGGGTTGTAAAAGTCGTTGTAGATCTGAACCCCGGAAATAATCAGGATGGTGACCATCGGTGCCTTCAGGTTGGGCAGGATGATTTTGTAGAAAATCTGGAAGTAGTTGGCCCCGTCCAGGTAGGCGGATTCGTCCAACGACACCGGAATGCCGTCGAGAAACTGCAGGAAGATGTAGATGGAGATCACGTCGGTGCCGAGGTTCAGCACGATGACCGACCAGATCTTGTTGAACAGGCCCATCGCGTTGATGATCTGGAAGGTCGCGACCTGGCTGGTGATGGCCGGAATCAGCATCGCGACCATGAACAGCGCCATGATCGGCTTTTTGAGCTTGAAGTTGAAGCGGTTGATGGCAAAGGCGAACGCGGAGCCCAAAAGCAGCTTGCCGACCATGCTGATGGCGAAGATCAGGAAGGTGTTTTTGAACCCGGTCAGCATCTGGCCGTTGACGAACGCCGTCTTGTAGTTGCTGAAGTCGAGGTGCTTGGGCAAGGACAAGACGCCGGTCGACAGGAACTCGGTGTTGGACTTGAAGGAGCCCAGGAACACCACGAGAATCGGCACGATGGCGACCACGGCGCCGATGACCAGCAGCAGGTACTTGAAGAACGTCCCAATGGTGAAGTGATGTGCATGCATTAGCGACTCGCCTTCTCTCTGGTAAAGATTCGCTGAAGCACGGTGACGACGACCACGATCAAGAGCAAGATGATCGCCATGGCCGAGGCCAGCCCGAGCTTGTTGTACTTGAACGCGGTGTCGATGGTCTGAATGACGAAGGTGTTGGTGCCGTTAGAGCCGCTGGTCATGATGTACGGAATGTCGAAGACCGACAGCGACCCGGAGACGCCGAGGATGATGTTCAGGAACACAATTTCTTTGATGCTCGGCAAAATGATGAAGCGAAACTGGTTCCAGCGGTTGGCCCCGTCCATCTCGGCGGCCTCGTAGACCTCGGGGTTGACCGACTGGATCGCCCCCAGGAAGATCAGGAAGTTGAAGCCGGTGTAGCGCCAAATCGAGGTGAAGGCCAAGGAGATGTTGTTGATCGAGCGGTCACCCAGCCACAGGTGGATCTGGCTCTTGAGCCCGATGAAGCTCAGCAGGGTGTCAAGCGTCCCGTGCTGCTTGTAGAAGTACAGGAAGATGAAGCCGATCGCCACGCCGTTGAGCAGGTACGGGAAGAACAAGACGCCCTTCCAGAAGTTGGCGAACTTCACCTTGAAGGACAGGATCGTGGCGAACAGCAGGGCGAACCCCAGCTGAAAGAACGTCGCGACGAAGTAGTACAGGCTGGTGCGAAAGACGGAGAAGTACGTGGGATCGGTGAAAATCGTCTTGTAATTGGCCAGGCCGACGAACTTGCTGTCGGGCGAGAAGCCGTCCCAGTTGGTCAGGCTGTACTGAACCATTTTGACCAAGGGGTAGTAGGAGAACACCAGCAAAAGCGCGACGGGAATGATCGTGAACAAGACGATAATCAGGCGCTTTTGGGTGCGGTAGTCGAACCTTATCGCTTTCAATTGGAAACACACCTTTCTGAAATAAGATGCGGGGTCGTGATGGGCACGACCCCGCAAAAGGCGCCTTTATTGGGCGTTGACGGTCTTGATCGCGTTGGCCCACTTGCCGTTCAGGTCCTTCATGATCGTCGCGAAGCTCTCGTTGGTGTTGCCGATGGCCGCCTCGATGATGCGCTGCTTGGTCTTGTCGGTGGTGTCCAGACCGATTTCGGAGGCGTCGTCGATTTCGGAGAACAGGGATTCCTTGCCCTTCGGTGCCGCCGCGGTTTCAAGCAGGGTGACGCCGGAGTCCTTCAGCCCCTGCAGGGAAGCCGGGTACTTGGCACCCTTGACCGTCGGCAGGCCGCCGTTGTCGATCGCGTAATCGGAGTCGTTGACCAGCCAGTTGATCAGCTTCCGCGCCGCGTCCTTGTGCTTGCTGTGAACGTTGATCGCGTAGTTGTAGTCGGCGCCGACGGAGATGTATTGCTTGCCGTCTTCGGCCGTGGCCGGGAAGGTCTGGAAGGTGATGTTGTCGGCGTTATCCTTGTTGGCGTCTTGGATTTGTGGCACGGCCCAAGAGCCCAGGACCATCACGCCGATCTTGTTGTTGGCCATGTCGACCTTGGATTGCTCCCAATCGGAGGTCGTCGGGTCGCTTTCAATCAGCTTGTCCTTGGCCACCTTGTACAGCGTGTCGTAGATGGTGTACATGACCTTGCCCTTGTTGAACGGGGCCTTGTCGGTCATCATCTTGTTGGTGATGGCCGGATCGCCGACGACGCCCGGCCGGGTGAAGTCCCAGTTGGCCAGCGTCCAGCCGGCGGCGTAGTTGGTGTACAGCGGGATGACGTCCGGGTTCTTGGCCTTGATGGTCTTCAGCGCCTTGATGAAGGCCGCCGGGGTCTTCGGGAAGGTCTTGATGCCGGCGTCTTTGAACACCTTCATGTTCACGACCATGCCTGAGGCGTTCAGCTGCGACGGAATGCCGTAGGAGGTGCCGTTGTAGGACTTGTTGGTCAGGCCCAGGTACTTCTTTTCGAGCGTCTTTTGCTTGCCCAGCGGCGCAACGAAGTGGGCGAAGTCCTTGGGCTTGATGGTGTCCGGCAGCATGAAGACGTCGCCGTACTGGTCGGAGTTCATGCGGGTCTTCATCTGGCCGGCGTAATCGGTGATGGTTTCGATCTTGACTTTGATGTTCGGGTACTTTTTGTTGAAGTCCTTCATGTAGGCCTTCCACTTGCCGTTGCCGGCCCAGTCGGTCTTGTGGTTGATGAAGGTGATGGTCTGCGTCTTGGACTTGGTAGCGCCGCTGTCCTTGCTCCCGCCACACGCGGTCAGACCGAGTAGCAGGGCGGCAGACAGGCCAGCCATTAATGCAAGTTGCTTCTTCATGATGTTTCCCCCTCAAAATTTTGAAATCGCTTCCGGAACGAATGATAGCACGGCGTCAAAATAATGTATAGTCTTTTATTTTGAATGTGCGAAATTTTCCAACACTACCGCCTCGGCCGGCTTGCCGTAAAGCGCGTAGTCGTCGTTGGTCGCCGCCTGAGCCACGGGGTACAGGTCGGCCTTCCAGTCCCACAGCCCGACGCCGGCAACCCAAGGCGCCTGGCGCAGCGCCGCGAACATCGCGCGGTACCAGGCGGCCTGCTCGTCTAGGGCCAAGGCACCGCGGCGGGTCCAGTCGTTGGGCAAAAGCGCGGCACCGCGCCGCGCCGGGCAGCCGGCCTCGCAAAAGAAGAACGGCTTGCCGAAGCGCTCAACGACCGCCTGGATGCGCGGTAGCTGCGTCGACCAGGCGTCGATCGGGTAGTAGCCGGAGCTTGAGATTACGTCGACGGCGTCCCACCAAGATACGGCGTCCTCTTGATACTTGTCGCAGTTGTAGGTGAGCTTACCGTGGTAAAGCCGCCGCAGCTGGGCGATCAAGGCTCGCCACTCGCCGGCGCGGCGGTCGGCGTTGACCAGCTCGCAGCCGATCACCAGCATCGACGCGTGGCACTGCTCGGCCAGTTCGGCGTAGTGTGTCATGAAGGCCGTGTAGGCGGTGAACCACTGGCCCCACGTGGGTTCGCAAGGCGCGTCGTGGTCGAAGAAGTTGATGTGGGCTCGCCACACGCCGTCCTCCAGATTGACCATCGGCTTCAAGATCACGGCCATGCCCATTGCCTGGGCGGCCGCGGCGGTGGCCAGCACCTCGGCGTCGCGCAAAACGGCGGGTGATTGCCAGTCGATGCGCGGCGTGAAGGCATCGGGCTGGGTGACGGTGACGGCCAGAATCACCGTGTTGGCGCCGGTGCGTTCGTGTAGCAGCCGCAGCGATTGCTGGGCTCGAAGCGTCGACCAGTCGCCGCGCTGGCCGGTGTAGCCGTAAGTGACCGCATTAATTGGGTTCATCGCGATTCTCCTTTGACATGCGTCTGCAAAAGTATATACTTATTTTCGAGATGGCAGCAACAGTATGCAACACCCAGGCAATTTTGTAAACAGGATGCGCAAAAAAGGCGGCGAGGTCACTTCGCCGCCGGGGAGGCAACAGCATGATCGATATTTCCGAGTGGCGCGACCACTACTTCGGCACCGGCGAGAAGCCGGCCGACTTCGATGCGTTTTGGGCCCAGGGGCTGGCGGAGATGAACGCACAACCCAAGGACTTCACGGTTGAGCCCGTCGCGATTCCATCAAGGGTCGCGCAGGCCTTTGACCTGTGGTTCACAGGCGTCGGCCAGGCCAGGGTTCACTGCCAGTTAATTCTGCCCAAGCCCTACGACCCGACCGTCAAGCACCCGGGCATGGTGATGTTTCACGGTTACCACTGCGATTCCGGGGACTACCAGGACAAGTTCGGCTGGGCGGCCGAGGGCTTCGTCTGCCTGGCGCTTGACGCCCGGGGCCAAGGCGGCCTGTCGCAAGACGTCACCCGCACCAGCGGGGATGTGATGAAGGGCTTGATCATTCGCGGCATGGAGGAAGGCCCGGCCAACCTCTACTACCGCAGCGTTTTTCTCGATACCGCCCAGGCGGCCCGGCTTTTGATGGCCTACCCCGGCGTCGACGCGACGCGCTGCTTTGCGGTCGGGGCCTCGCAAGGCGGCGGGTTGGCCATCGCCTGTGCCAGCCTGGTGCCCGAGATCTACCGCGTTCAGGTCAGCTACCCCTTCCTGTCCGACTACCGCAAGGCCTACCGGATGGGGGCCCAGACCTCGGCGTTCGAGGAAATCGCCTACTGGTTCCAGTTCCGCGACCCGCTGCATAAGCGCGAAAGCGAGATTTTCGACACCCTGGATTACATCGACATCCACTTCCTGGCGCCGCGCATTCGCGCCGAGGTCTACTGGTCGATGGGGTTGCAGGACACGGTGGTGCCGCCGCAGACCCAGTTTGCGGCCTTCAACAACATCCAAAGCCCCAAGCACCTGGTGGTGTTGCCGGAGTACGGGCACGAGTACCTGCCCAAGGTGAGCGACGAACTGCGCGGATTTTTCATTGATTCAGACGACGAACAATAAGTTGTCAACGGATGTCCAATTACCTGACTATGCGGGAAAATGATGTGTATAATCGGGAGTATTATGGAAGTTGCAAGGAGGCCTCGACATGCCGCAAATCCCAAAGTATGAACAGATTGCCGACCGCATTCGCACCCGAATCGAGTCCGGCGAATACGCCGCCAACGCCATGATTCCCGATCAGGTGACGCTGGCCGCGGAATTCAACGTCAGCCGCATGACGATCAAAAAGGCGCTGGACGGCCTGGCCCAAGACGGCCTGATCTACACCCGCCGCGGCGATGGCACCTACGTGATGGGCGACATCGAGCTGAAGCTGGAGTCCAACGCCCCGGCCAAGGAACACATGGGCCTGACCGCCACGATGGGCCCAGACCACGTGACCAGCAAGGTGATTCGCTTCAACATCATGTTCCCGACCGAGACGCTTCGCACCCACCTGCGCCTCGGCAAGAACGAGCCGGTGTTCGAGATCTTGCGGCTGCGCGAGGTCGACGGGGCCCCTTACGTGCTGGAGCACACGTTCATGCCGCAGAAGCTGATGCCGAACCTGACCGAAGAGGTGCTGAACGGCTCGATCTACGGCTACCTCAAAAACGACTTGGGCCTGGTCTTGAGCGGTGCCTTTCGCAAGATTCACGCGGTGTTTGCCGACAAGCTGGACGTGCAATACCTCGACTGCAAGCCCAACGACCCGGTGCTTGAAGTCGAGCAGGTCGCCTGGCTGGCCGATGGCATCCCGTTTGAATACTCCTTTTCCCGCAACCGCTACGATGCGCGGAGCTACGATGTGATGGACGTCAGTTGACCACTGAGAAAGTGGGAGACTATGACAAATTACCAATTTCCAAGCGATTTTTGGTGGGGCGGGGCAACCTCTGGCCCCCAAAGCGAGGGCCGGTTCGATAAGGCGCATCGCAACTTGTTCGACTACTGGTACGATCACGACCCGGCGGCCTTTTACCAGCAGGTCGGGCCCAACACGGCGTCGGATTTTTACCACACCTACGACGCCGACCTGGCGCTGATGAAAGACATCGGCCTGAACAGCCTGCGAACCTCCATTCAGTGGAGCCGGCTGATCAAGGACTTCGAGACCGGCGCCGTCGATCCCGCCGGCGTCGTGTATTACAACCGCGTGATCGACGCCTGCTTAGCCGCCGGAATCACGCCGGTGCTCAACTTGCACCACTTCGACCTGCCGGTGGCCTTGTACCAGCGGTACGGCGGCTGGACCTCGCGGCACGTGGTCGACTTGTACGTCAAGTTCGCCAAGGCCTGCTTTGCGGCCTTCGGCGACCGGGTGAAAAACTGGTTTACCTTCAACGAGCCGCAGGTGATCCTCGACGGCGAGTACCTGTACCGGTTCCACTACCCGCTTGAGGTCGATGGGCAAAAGGCGGTGCAGGCGGCCTACAACATCAGCCTGGCCAGCGCCTGTGCCATCGCGGCCTACCGCGCGATGCCGCAGTCGCAAGGCGGCCGCATCGGCATCATCTTGAACCTGACGCCGGCCTACGCGGCAAGCGAGGACCCGGCCGACCAGGAGGCGGCGGCCAAGGCCGATCTGTGGACCACCCGCCTGTTCCTGGACCCGGCCGTGTTGGGTCACCATCCGCAGGCGGTGAGCGACTGGCTGGCCGCAGACGGGGTGCTGTGGTCGCACACGGCGGCAGACGACGCGGTGATTGCGGCCAACCCGATTGACATGCTGGGGGTCAATTACTACCACCCGTTTCGCGTTCAGCGGCCGGCGATTTCGCCGACCAGCCTGATGCCTTGGATGCCCAACAACTACTTCGCCGAGTACCAAAAACCCGGCCGCGTGATGAACGTCGACAAGGGCTGGGAAATCTACCCGGACGCGTTGCGCGACATCGCGACGCGGTTGAAAGACGACTACGGCAACCTGCCGTGGTACGTGTCGGAGAACGGCATGGGCGTGTCCGGCGAGTCACGGTTCGCGGATGCGACCGGGGTCATTCAAGACGACTACCGCATTAACTTCATGACCGCTCACCTCAAGGTCCTTCACCAGGCGATCGCGGCCGGGGCGAACTGCTTTGGCTACCACGTCTGGACGCCTTTTGACTGCTGGTCTTGGGCCAACGCCTACCGCAACCGCTACGGCCTGATTGCGGTGGACATCCGCACCCAAAAGCGAACGGTCAAGGCCTCGGGTCGCTGGTTCGCCCAGCTGGCGACCAATCACGGCTTCGAGGGCTAACTTCAAAACGACGCATCACGCGGATTGGCGTGGTGCGTCGTTTTGGTGTCGGCGCGGTCGCGGTGGCCGGGTTTGCGGCCGGTCCGAACCGCTTCACGGCGGCGGCCGGGCAGTTCGCGTCGGTGAGGCCGCGGTGGCGGTCGGACCGGCCGTGTTGCCGGTCCCGCGTTGCCGCCCGTTCCGGTGTCGCCGCTTGGTCCCGCGTCTGGTCCGGCCTCGGGCCTGCGACGGATTGGCAGCGTCGCAATTCGTGGTACACTGTATCGCGTGGGAGGGATAACGATGAGACACTGGGTGGTCTTGATTCTGATTGGTCTGGCGGTGGCCTTGGGCGGCTGCGCGAACGCACAGGCCTGCACCAGCAAGAAGGCGGCGCTGCATGCCGCCGCCAAGCAGCTCCAAGCGCGGCACAAGCAGGCGTTTCGCCTAGTCAAAGGCAGCAAGGTCGCCTACGTCAGCGGCAGCCGTGGGCGGCTGCAGGCCGTTTTCGCCCCGGTCGCCGCGCCGGGCCGCCATACGCGCGTCACGCTGAAAAACGGCGGCGGCTTCAGCGACGATTACGACAAGTACCACGTGCTGCCGGCCTTTCGCCGCGAAATGCGCCAGCGACTGGCGAAGCTGCCGGCAGCCAGTGGTGCCACGTTCGACCTGGCCGGCCAGACCGCGCTGACGCTGCCGGCCTCCATCAACCTGGACGATTACCTGGATACGGTGCGGCCCCAGCCGGTGGTCACGCTGCACACGACCCGCGGCGCGGCGCCGGTGGCGGCGGTTTACCGCAAGCTCTGCGGCCGCCTGGCCAACTTCCGCCTGCAGGTGGAGGCCAACCACCACCGCCGGCTGACCGTCACGCACTCGCCGAAGGACCGGCGCTGGCTGAGCACGGCGGAGATCGCGGCGCAGCTGAACTAGCCGTGGCGATCTTGCGCCGCGATTGAACAACAAAATGGCTCGCCTCCTGTCACCGACAAAAGGCGAGCCATTTTGATTGGGCTAGTGGTCCGACCGGCCGCAAATGCGCCACAGTCCAGCCGCAGCGAGGCCCATGGCCAGCAGCGCGTAGGCGTTCTCGATCACGTAGACGGCGACGTAAAACGTGCTCGCCGCGGCGTCCTCGCGGTCCATCGGGTACAACGCCCGGAAGTGGCCCTCTAGCGTAGCCGACGCAGGCGAACGCGGCGATGATGACCAAGAGGACGACACACTGGATGACTTGTTGTTTTTTCATTGGCTGTCCTTTACCATACCCAATTGCCAGCAAGCGCAGGCGCGATTCGTGAGCTTGCGAGCAACCGAATATTACCCCCTTGGTGAAAAATGCAACCCCTTTCATCGGCCGCATCGCCAGGTGATCTGCCAAGCGACGACGTGGTCCGTTGCGACGGCGCTAACACTTCTGTCACCCCCGTTGTGTCGCCGCCCGACCAGGCGTAGACTCGTTGCATTGGAGGGGATTGCATGACAGAAGACGCACAAGCATTGTTCGACCTGGTCGACGCGGCCTACGCGGAGCGGTTCGCAAGCGAGCTGGATCAGCGCTACCACGAGGTTTTGCTGACCGCGGCCAAGGCGCTGCAAGCCGACGCCGACCTGGAGACGACGCGGCTGGCGCTTTACACGGCGCTGTACCACCTGCCGTATTTTCGGCCGATGACGCTGCCGCCAGCCGGCCGCAGGCTTTACGGGGCCTTGCACGACCACTACCGCGATTACGACGCGGCCCAGCTGCGCCGGGCGGCCCTCGGGTACGGGCTGATCGTGGCCAGTGGGACGTGGCTGTGAACCCGTTATAATAGAACAAAAACGGCGGCTCATCCTTCCCGATAATGGGAGGGGTGAGCCGCCGTTTGCGGCCGGCCAAGGCTTTTGGGTGCCGGCCAGAGGCGGTGAATCGCACAGGCTTTGGGGCTTAGGCGCGATTGAGATATCTTTTGAGGAATTCCTGGGTGCGAGCTTCCTGCGGGTGGTCGAAGAGCTGTTCCGGGGTGCCGCTTTCGGCGATCACGCCCTGGTCCATGAAGACGACGCGGTCGGAGACGTCACGGGCGAATTCCATTTCGTGGGTGACGACGATCATGGTCAGGCCGGTGGTGGCCAGGGCCTTCATCGCGTTCAGGACGTCGTCGACCATTTCCGGGTCAAGCGCGGAGGTCGGCTCGTCGAACAGCAGGACTTCCGGGTCCATGGCGACGGCCCGGGCGATCGCGACGCGCTGCTTTTGGCCGCCGGACAGCTGGTCGGGCTTGGCGTTGACGAAGGGGTCCATGCCGACTTGGTGCAGCAGCTCCAGCGCGTGTTCCTTGGCGGCCGCCGCGTTGCGGTTGAGCACGGTCATCTGCGGGGTCACCACGTTTTGCAGCACGGTCAGGTTGTTGAACAGGTTGAAGCTTTGGAAAACCATCCCGACCTTGGCGCGGTAATGCGCCAGGTCGAAGTTCTTCTCCAGGATGCTGGCGCCGTGGAACTTGATGTCGCCGGCGGTCGGCTCCTCGAGTAGGTTGATGTTGCGCAGCAGGGTCGACTTCCCGGAGCCGGAGCGGCCGATGATGGAAACGACTTCGCCTTGCGCGACGTCGAAGTTGATGTCGGTCAGCACCACGTGGTCGCCAAAGACCTTCTTGAGGTTTTGGACTTCAATGATGGATTCTGTCATAGTCTTGTTCCTCCTTAGTTGTTGGTCTTGGGTGTTTCCACCTGCATCTGGTTGTTCATCACGTTGTAGTTCTTCGGGCCGTCGATGCGCTTTTCAATCAGGCGGAACAGGCGCGAAATCGTGAAGGTCAAGATCAGGTAGATGCCGCAGACGATCAGGTAGGTGTGGAAGAACTGGAAGTTTTGACCGGCGACGGTTTCGGAGGTGAAGAACAGCTCGGATACCGAGATGACGGACAGCACTGAGGTGTCCTTGATGTTGACGATGAACTCGTTGGTCACGGCCGGCAGGGAGTTGCGGATCGCCTGAGGCAAAATGACCTTGAGCATGGTCTGCAGGTGCGTGAAGCCCAGGGCGTGAGCGGCCTCGAACTGGCCGGCATCCACGGAGATGATGCCGCCGCGGATGATTTCGGAGATGTAGGCCCCGGTGTTGATCGAGACGATGACCAAGGCGGCCGCCGTCTTGTCCATGTTGAGCCCGAAGGCCTGGGCGGCGCCGTAGTAAAGCACGGCGGCCTGGACGATCATTGGGGTGCCACGGAACACTTCAATGTAAACAGCCAACAGCCAGTTGATGAACCACTGCAGGCCGCGCTTGCCCTTGGTCTTCGGCGCCGGAATGGTGCGAATG
Source organism: Lacticaseibacillus suihuaensis (assembly GCF_054785075.1). NCBI lineage: Bacteria > Bacillati > Bacillota > Bacilli > Lactobacillales > Lactobacillaceae > Lacticaseibacillus > Lacticaseibacillus suihuaensis. The sequence continues at coordinate 113,194 of NZ_BAAGBJ010000007.1, forward strand.
ATGCCGACGAGCAGGCCGATGACGAAGCCGACGATGGTGCCGATCAGAGAAATCAGAAGGGTCATGCCGGTCCCCCGCAGAAGCATCGGGCCGTACTGCTTGAGGATGCTGATGAACCAGTTGCCCTCGCTTGCCGTCGACGGCTGGTTGGCAACGGCCTCGGTCATCAGCTGATCGCGCTGCTTGGTGGAAATTTTGGCCAGGGCGGCGTTGATTTTGGCCTTGTCCGGGTCGTTCTTGCGTAGCCCGATGGCCAGGTCGACGTCTTCGGGGTTGGTCTTGAAGCCGTTGGCCTTGCTGAAGCGCAGGTAGGTGAGGTTCGGGTTGGCGGCCTCGGCCGTGATCCCTTCCGGCACCTCGGAGACGTAGCCGTCGATGGTGCCGGACTCAAGCGCCACGCGCATGGCCGGGAAGTTGTTCATCGCGCCTTCCTTGATTGCGCCCTTCAGCTGGCTGATCGCCTGGTAGTGGAAGGTGGAAAGCTGCGCGGTGATTTTGGCACCCTTGAAGTCCTTGATGCTGGTCGCCTTGGCGTACTTGCTGTCGCGGCGAACCACGACGGTCAGCTTGGAGGCGTAGTAGGTGCTGCTAAAATCGATGGTCTTGCGCCGCTCCGGGGTCGGTGACATGCCGGCGATGATCGCGTCGATCTTGCCGGAGGTCAAAGCAGGCGGCAGGCCGTCCCAAGACGTCTTGACCACGATGACCTTTTTGCCCAAGGCCTTGGCGACCTTCTTGGCCATCTGCACGTCGTAGCCGTTGGCGTAGTCGCTGGAGCCTTGAATCTTGACGGCGCCGTTCGCGCTGGTGCTTTGCGTCCAGTTGAACGGGGCGTAACCGGCCTCCATGCCGACCTTCAGGGTGCCACCGGCGGCTTGGACGGGTTGGGTCTGGGCAGCCAGGCCCAGGCCGACGGCGAGGGCGAACCCTGCGCCGATAATGGCGGAAAACAACTTCTTCATAAGACATTCTCCCTTCGTGTTTGGTCACTCGGGAAATAGAGAACTAAAAAACGTTGGCCTTTGTTTGCGATAAACAAAGGCCAACGTGGATTTCTGCATAATTCGCAAGAATCATAGCGCTCCGAAGCAATCGCTTCGACAGTCCAGCGGCTTTCGCCCACTGTCCCAACCCGCCAAGCGCCTAATCGCTTGGTGAGTTTCGGCGGGGGTGCTTACGGCTGACTCATCGGGTTAGGCCCTCATCAGCTGTCGTCACCACCCGCGACCTCTATTTCTTGGTGGTTTATTTAAATGTCTGACCATGAGTCTAGGTGACTTCCCCGGGATTGTCAAGCGCGGTTGCAGAAAAACTTCGCTCGGGGCAGCCGCCAGGGGCCGGAATGCAGTAGGCTTCAGTCTGCGGTTGATTCGCGGTCAAAATGCAGTATGTTTCATTATGCGGCTGATTCGCGGTCAAAATGAAGTATGTTTCATTCTGCGGCCCTTTCACGCCCAAAATGAAGTATGTTTCATTCTGCAGCGCTTGCATCACCCTGGCCGTCTGGTCGCCTTGGCTCGCTCGCGTCGGCCCAAGAATTTTTGCGCAAGCGGTTTCTTGCGTCAACCATCTCCCGGTGTGGGTTTACGTAAAGAAAACTTCGAGAAAGCGCTATATCAATTCGACCATCCCACTTTTGGACGAGAATGGCTCAAAACTGGCAGATTACAGTTCGATGAATTGAACCGGTGAAATCGCGGTGGTATAGTCCTTTCATGAAAACGGTAAATATTATTAGTCAAAATGATTGCAAAAGCCCAGAAACCTTGTCATACTAGCTTCTGGGAGTTTTTGCGCTCGTCATCAACGGCGCGTTGGACCGTTAATGACAGCGCTCACTAAACTCACACAAATTTTATTAGGAGGCGACAAACAATGGTCGGAATCATTCTTGCCAGTCACGGGCAATTCGCCGCTGGCATTAAGCAATCCGGTTCGATGATTTTCGGTGAGCAAGAAAAAGTTGAAGTTGTGACGTTCATGCCCAACGAAGGTCCGGAAGACCTGAAAGCACACCTTGAAGAAGCCATTGCAAAGTTCGATCCGGAAGATGAAGTATTGTTCCTTGTGGACCTTTGGGGCGGCTCACCATTCAACCAGTCTAACGGGTTGTATGAAGCACACAAAGACAAGTGGGCGATCGTTACCGGGTTGAACCTGCCAATGTTGATCGAGGCTTACGGGTCTCGTCTGTCCATGACTTCCGCGCATGACATCGCGGCTCACCTGGTTGACGCCGGGCGTGAGGGTGTTCGCATCAAGCCGGAAGAGCTGGAACCCAAGGCCGCTGAACCCGCTGCTGCGGCACCGGCCGCTGCCAAGGGCGGCAAGCCGGGCAAGCTTGAGTACGTGCTGGCGCGAATCGACTCGCGGCTTTTGCACGGCCAAGTGGCGACGGCCTGGTCCAAGGACGTTAAGCCGACGCGCATCATCGTCGTTTCCGACGACGTTGCGCGTGACAAGCTGCGCAAGCAACTGATCACCGATGCGGCGCCGGGCGGTGTCCGGGCGCATGTCATTCCGGTGGATCAGATGATCAAAATCGCCAAGGACGACAAGCACTTCGGCGGTGAACGGGCCCTGCTGCTGTTCGAAACCCCGCAGGACGCGCTTCGTGCCGTCGACGGTGGGGTGCCGCTGAAGACCATCAACGTGGGCTCCATGGCGCATTCCGCCGGCAAGGTGCAGCCGAACAAGGTCTTGGCGTTCAACCAAGACGACATCGACACGTTCGGCGAGCTGAAGGCCAAGGGCATCAGCTTCGATGTTCGCAAGGTCCCAACCGACTCTGGCGACAACATGGACGCGATTCTCAAGAAGGCCCAAGACGCCTTGAACGCGGCCAAATAAATCTGACATTTTTAACCGGGAAAAAAGGAGGACACTCACATGTCTTTGAACTTCATTCAAATCATCCTAGTCCTCATCGTGTCGTTCTTGGCTGGGGTCGAAGGGATTCTTGATGAATTCGAATTCCACCAGCCAATCGTTGCGTGCACGTTGATCGGCTTAGTGACCGGCCAGCTCGTGCCTTGCCTGATTCTGGGCGGGACCTTGCAGATGATCGCCTTAGGTTGGGCGAACATCGGCGCCGCGGTCGCACCAGACGCTGCCTTGGCAGCCGTTGCTTCAGCTATTATTCTCGTACTGGGCGGCCAGGGGACCGACGGCGTTAAGTCCGCGATCGCCATGGCCGTGCCGCTGGCCGTTGCCGGCCTGCTTTTGACGACCTTCGTCCGCACCCTGGCAACTGGTATCGCCCACATCATGGATAAGGCCGCCGAGGAAGGCAGCTTTGCCAAAATCGACCTGTGGCAGATGATCGCCATCTGCCTGCAGGGCCTGCGTATCGCCATTCCGGCCGGCTTCATCCTGGCCGTCGGCTCCAAGCCCGTGAAGTCTTTGCTTGACGCGATGCCATCCTGGCTGGTTGACGGCCTGGGCATCGGTGGTGGCATGGTCGTGGCCGTGGGTTACGCCATGGTTATCAACATGATGGCCACCGCCGAAGTATGGCCATTCTTCGCCATCGGCTTCGTGCTGGCGACCGTTCAATCGATCACGCTGATCGGCCTGGGTGCCATCGGCGTCGGCCTCGCCCTGATCTACCTGAACCTGTCCAAGATGGGCGGCTCCGGCAGCAGCAACGGCGGGTCCAGCAACAGCGGTACCGGTGACCCAGTCGGCGATATCATCGACAATTACTAACAAGGAGGTTGGCGAAAATGGCAGATAAAATTACGTTAACGACCAAAGATCGTTGGGCCGTATGCTGGCGTTCCACCTTCTTGCAAGGGTCTTGGAACTACGAGCGTATGCAAAACGGCGGCTGGGCCTACTCTTTGATCCCAGCCCTCAAGAAGCTTTACACCACCAAGGAAGACCGCGTGGCTGCGCTGAAGCGCCACTTGGAATTCTTCAACACCCACCCGTACCTGGCTTCCCCAGTTATCGGCGTGACGCTCGCCCTTGAAGAAGAGCGGGCCAATGGGGCGCCGATCGACGACGTCACCATCCAGGGTGTTAAGATCGGGATGATGGGCCCGCTGGCCGGTGTCGGCGACCCAGTCTTCTGGTTCACCGTTCGCCCAATCCTCGGCGCCTTGGGTGCGTCCATGGCGATGGGCGGCTCGATTCTCGGCCCAATCATCTTCTTCGTGGCCTGGAACATCATCCGCATCGCCTTCCTGTGGTACACGCAGGAATTCGGCTACCGTGCCGGTTCCAAGATTGCCGATGACCTGTCCGGGACCTTGCTTCAGGACGTGACCAAGGGCGCTTCCATCCTCGGGATGTTCATCCTGGGTGCCTTGGTTAACCGCTGGGTCTCCGTCAAGTTCACGCCGCAGGTTTCCGACGTTAAGCTGGACAAAGGCGCATACATCGACTGGAACGCGCTGCCTGCCGGGGCCAAGGGGATTCAAAAAGCCCTGCAGGACCAAGCAGCCGGCCTGTCCTTGACCAACCACAAGATCACGACGCTGCAGAACAACTTGGACAGCCTGATTCCAGGCCTGGCCGCGGTTCTTCTGACCTTCCTGTGCATGTGGTTGCTCAAGAAGAAGGTTTCGCCGATCGTCATCATTCTGGGACTCTTCGTCTTCGGGATTCTGATGCACCTGGCCAACCTGATGTAGCACGTCACGGCGGCCGTCCTTCACGCGAAGGACGGCCGTTTTTGTTTCGGGATCCGCGCGACGCCACCCAAGAATTGCGACGCAACCCGGGAAATCCGCTTGTGGCCCGTTGCCTTTTGGCTGGCGCTTCGCTACAGTTAAGGGGACAAGGAGGCGGTTGCAGTGGGGCAAGACACTGGCGAGATTCACGTGCCGGACAACTGGGAGCGGTCGCCGCTGCCGCCGGCGCGGCTGGCCAAGCCGGTGCGGTGGCGGCGGGTGTGGCTGATCGTCTTGGCCGTGGCGGTGGCGCTTGGCGCCTGGGCCTGGCACGGGCTGCGCCACGACCCGGCACAGGAGCTGACCCGACCCGACACCCACTGGTTCGTGTTCGATCAGGCGGCGTTGATTCAGCCCTCCACCGCTTTTGAGAAAAGCATCACGGATCGCCTGTTCGACCCCAAGGACCCGGCCAAAAGCAGCACGGCTCGCGCCAGCATTCGCCTGGCCAAGAACCACACCGGCCGCCTGGTCGAGGCCAAGGCGACGACGCGCTTCACCTGGCGCAAGGTCCAGTCGCACCTGGTCGTGACGCTGCCCGATCCAGACGGGGGTACCCACAACGAAACCTGGTACCTCGCCTGGGTCGAAAACAAGCTGGCGGATCAAAAATACGCCGGCTACAGCGTTCGGCTGCACCCGGACGGCGCCAACCTGTTCTACCTGCTTCACCAGAAAAACGGTTTATTCAAGTAAAGGATGGAGACAATGGTCGAATCACTGAATACGAAAGTCGAGCTGGTTGTCGACGGCACCTCGTTCATGGGGCTGCCGGCTTACGGCAAAATCATGGTCGGCGACCGCGGGTTCGAGTTTTACGATTCCCGCAACCCGAAGAATTACATGCAGTTTCCCTGGAAGGAAGTCGACCACGTCGCCGTGTCCGTGATGTTCGGTGGTAAGTGGCTGCCGCGTTACGCCTTGGTGACGCGCAAAAGCGGTACCTACACCTTCTCCTCGCACGACCCCAAGGCGGTGCTGCGAGCGGTTCGCGAGCATATTCCGGCCGACCGCATCCGCAAGTCTCTGACCTTCTGGCAGGTGCTGCGAAGCGGCGGCAAGAACCTGTTTCACAAGGAATCTTGGATCAACCTGTTTCAGAGCATGAAGCCGCGGTCGCGGCGCAAGTAAGCCGTTGGGCCCATCCGTCGCCGGATGGGCTATTTGAATACGGCGGGATGAGTTGCCTTCTTGCCACGGTCGCGATGGTTAAAATCCCGGTGTGAAGGGCCTGATGGGGACGTTCAGGGGCCTTGGTTGACGGTAGCGCGATCGCCGTGATAGACTCGGACCAATCTAAGTCTAGGAGGGGTTCCCGATGGCAACAATTGAGCATAAACACCGCGTGTTGGAGCTGAATGCGGATGATTACAAGTTGTTTAAGGCGCGAGCTCGCGGCGAGGTGTCGGCCAAGCGACGGCGCGAACTTCGGGAAGCAGGGACGGCGCTGCGCGGCCTGAAGCCGTATCGATTGGACGATGACAAGCGGTGACCCGCGTTTCTCCCACATTCTGAAGGTGGCGGCGAAGCCGAATTTTGATCAGTTGGCGGCCGACTTTTCAACCGGCAACGCTGACGTCGATCGATTCCTCAGAGACGATGCGATCAGGAGTGAACACATCGCCAACACTTTTGTTTTGTGGTGGCCGGACGCGATTATCGGCTATTTCACGCTGCAAAACGACGCAACCGCGATTTCTCGCAAGTACCGCAAGGATCACCATTTTCTGCGCGGCGGCATCACGGACTACCCTGCCGTCTTAATCAGTTTTTTAGGGATCGATTTGAGATTTCAGAACGCAGCGTTTGGGCGTCAGTTGCTGCTGACGGCGATGACCATGGCCTACGAGCAGCGTCACGCCCTTGGTGCTTTCACGATTCTATCCGTTGAGGCCGTGCCCAGTAGCATTGCGTTTTACGCACAATTTCGGTTTCGTCAGTACGGCAGACCCAATGGGCAGACCAACAAGTTTCTCGGCATCACACTCGCCGAGATTGGCGAATTTTTGGCCGGGGTCGCGTAACCTGCGGCGCAAGTCAGCCACGTGCGGTCGCTGGACCGCGCGTTTTTTGCGCTGTTTTCTGTAACCGGCCCCATGCCCGGCCGTTGCGTGATGCCGGCGGCTCGCGGCCGGGTGGGTGACAGAACTGTTATGACTGCTGCCGCGGTGCCTGTGGTATTCTGAAAGCAGAATAGGTGAAGACTAGGGAGAAACGATGACGCAGACGATTTTGTTGGTGGAAGACGAGGAGAGCCTGAGCACGTACCTGTGCTCGGAGCTGAAGTTCGAGGAGTACCGGGTGCTGTTGGCAACGGACGGCCAGGCGGCCTGGGAGCTTTTTCAGCAAAAAGGGGCGAGCATCGATCTGATCTTGCTGGACTGGATGCTGCCCAAACTCGACGGCCTCGAGGTGATGCGGCGGATTCGCAAGACCTCGCAGGTGCCGATCATGATGATGACCGCCCGGGATTACGTCGGCGACAAGGTGGCGGGGCTGGACAACGGCGCCGACGACTACCTGACCAAGCCCTTCGAAATCGAGGAGCTGCTGGCCCGGCTGCGGGTGCTGCTGCGCCGCCACGCCAAGCAGGTGCCGACGACCTACCAGGTGGCCGATCTGACGCTGGACGTCAAGGCCCGGCAGGTTCACCGCGGGACCCAGCTGGCCCAGCTGACCCAGCGCGAGTACGACCTGCTGCTGGTGCTGATGCAACACGCCGGGGCCGCGATGAGCCGCGACGAGCTGCTCGACGCGGTGTGGGGGACGGAATTCGACGGCCAGGTCAACATCGTCGACGTCTATGTCCGCTACCTGCGCCAAAAGCTCGGTAGCCCGAACCTGATCCACACGGTGCGAGGCGTCGGCTACGCGCTTCAGGCGGCCAATGCGTAAGCGCGGCGGCACGGCAACCGAGGACGGCACGGCAACCGGGCGCGGCGCCGGCCGGCCGCTCGAATCGGCACCGGCACCGCGTCGCGAGCGGCGGCCGGTGACCTACGCCCGGCGCATCACCCGGACCTACGTGATTTTGCTCACGATTGTGGTCACCGTGATCGGTATCGTCAGCGTCGGCGTGGTGGCCGAGTACCTGATTCGCAGCAAGCAGGACGACTCGGCCCAGCTGATGGGCGACCTGCAGGACTCGTTCAAGAACAACCGGCCGGACTGGGACGCCTGGTTCTCGTCCAGCTACCGCACCCACCACGCCTTCGTGCGGGTCAACGTCTCCGGCCGGGGGGTCAACGAGACTTACTACGCCAAGAACACCAAGCGTTTTCTGAAAGACACGCTGATGACCTATCCCCTGATCTCACACGTGCAGTACCAAGAGGACCAGGGCGTCTACTACTACCGCGAGGCGGTGGTGAAAAAGGACGGCATGACCGTCGACTACGAGATCTGGATGAGCCTCAACCGCATGGTGGCACTGGTCAAGCTGCTGCTGGTGATCATTGTCTTCATCACGCTGATCGGCCTGCTCGCCGGGGCCTGGGCGACCTCGGTACTGGCCCGGCACCTCAACCGGCCGCTGGCGGCCCTGACCCAAGCGGCCAAGGGCATCACGGCCAAGGAGAACGCGACGCACCAAGAGGCGCTGCCGGTGGCCAGCGGCCCGGCCGAGGTGCAGGAACTATCCATCGAGTTCAACCGCCTGTTGGCCACGCTGAACGCGCAAGTGCTGCGGGACAACCAGTTCGTTTCCGACGCCTCCCACGAGCTGCGAACGCCGCTGACGGCGATTCGCGGCCACGCGAGCCTGATTCGCCGCCACGGCGACGCGCATCCGGAGATCGTACCGGAGTCCTTGGCGGTGATCGAGGAGGAGTCGCGCAAGATGCAGCGGCTGATCGAGAGCCTCCTGACCCTGTCGCGCATGGATCATGTCCAAGTCGAGCGGGTGCCGCTTGACCTGACGCAGCTGGTCGCAGACGTGTGCGACCGCTACGCCACGGCCCAGCCGCCGGTGGTGGGCCTTGGCCGGTGCCTGTGGATTCTGGCCGACGCCGACTCGGTCACGCACATTCTGCTGTGCCTGTTGAACAACGCGGCCAAGTATGCGCCGGCCGCCCCGGTCACGATCGACGCGGTGAGCGGCGGCGGCCGCGTCGTGCTGCGGGTGGCCGATCACGGCCCCGGCATCCCAGATGCCGCCAAGGCCCAGGTGTTCGACCGCTTCTACCGCGTCGACTCGTCTCGCTCCAAGAAAATCGCCGGCACCGGGCTGGGCCTGGCCATCGCGGCCCGGCTGGCCAGCCTGTCCGGCGCGACGATTGCGGTGGTCGACAACCAGCCGCACGGCAGCGTCTTTGAGGTCAGCTTCGAGGCGGCCGCGATGCCGCGGTGAAGCCAGGCCTAACGCGCCGGTCGCAGGAATCCAATTCCTGCGACCGGCGCGTTTTTTGGCTGCGGCTGGCGTTTGCAGCAAACTTGCCGGCGCCTGACCGGACATGCTGTGTCCGGCAGCTTGCGACCCGCCGCTGCCCGGCACCGCTTTCTGAGAATCCTTAATCTTGTGCTTAGAAACCGTTGAATGCAGCCGGTACCGCTGCTCGGTACACTGGGTTTATCTTCTGACAAACTTGTGGCAAAGGAGGCGGCACCGTGACGCGATTCATGAGTTTTTGGCACCGGCCGCTCGTGGCCTTCATCGCCCGGACGGTTCTGTACACCGCAATCTTGATTGTGCTGGTGTATTTGTACAGCTACCGCGGCGTGGCCGGCGGTCACTTCATCTACAACGAATTCTAAAAAGGGGTGCAGGATGCAACAGACGATTATTCAGGCAATCGATGCGATTGCGATGCGAGAACCCGACCGACCGGCCATCGATGTGCTGGGGCAGGTCAACACATACGGCGAGCTGAAGGCGGCCTCGGACGCAATTGCGGCGGATCTTGCGGTGCGACCGCTGGCGGCCAAGGCACCGATTCTGGTCTACTGCGACCAGAGCTTCGCGGCCATCGCGGCCTTTCTGGGCTGCGTCAAGGCCGGCCACGCCTACATTCCAGTCGACACCCACTCGCCCAACGACCGGCTGACGATGATCGAGGCGATCGCTGAACCGGCGCTGGTGCTCGCCACCACGCCACTGCCGGTCGCCTTGAAAACGCCGACGATGACGCCGACCCAGCTGGCTGCCACCATGGCGGATGGTGCCGCGGCGCCGGCCCCGACGCTTGAGGCCGACGATAACTTTTATATTATTTTCACCTCCGGCACCACCGGCCAGCCCAAGGGCGTTCAGATCAGCCTGGCCAACCTGCAGAGCTTCGTCGATTGGATGGCGAGCTTCAATCTGCCGGAACACGCCAGGGTGCTGGCCCAGGCACCGTTTTCCTTCGACCTGTCCGTGATGTCCCTGTACCCGGCGCTGACCGCCGGCGGCTGCCTGAAGGTGCTGCCCAAGTCAACCACGGCCGACCTGCGCCAGCTGGTGTTGGCCCTGCCGAAGCTGACCGTCGACGTCTGGGTCTCCACCCCCAGCTTCATCGAGATGTGCCTGTTGGATCCGACCTTCGACGCGGCGCATCACCCAGACCTGCGCCAGCTGTACTTCTGCGGCGAGGAGCTGACCCACAAGACGGCCGAACGCCTGCTGGAGCGCTTCCCCGAGGCCGAGCTGTTCAACACTTACGGCCCGACCGAGGCGACGGTGGCGGTGACGGCGGTGCAGATTTCCCGGGAAATACTCGCCAAGTACCCGCGGCTGCCGATCGGTTACGCCAAGCCGGACACCACGCTGCGCCTAATCGCCGACACCGCCCAGCAGGACCAAGGCCGCGTGATCGGCGAGCTGGCCATCGCCGGCCCCAGCGTCTCCAAGGGTTACCTGAACCGGCCGAACAAAACGGCCGCCGTGTTCATCAAGGACCGGGGGCGTCAGGCCTACCGCACCGGCGACCTCGGCTACATCGAAGCCGACGGGCTGATTTTCTACTGCGGCCGGACCGATTTTCAAATCAAGCTCAACGGCTACCGCATCGAGCTGGAGGAGGTCAACCACTTCCTCAACCTCGCGCCGATGATTCGCCAAGGCGTCGCGGTGCCGCGCTACAACCGTGAGCACAAGGTCTCCGCGCTTTTGGCCTACGTCGTGCCGACCGCGGCCGACTTCGACGCCAAGGCGCTGACCGCGGCGATTCACGACCATCTGCAAGGCGTGATGATGGCCTACATGATTCCGTCGCGCTTCGAATTCCGCGACAGCCTGCCGCTGACGCAAAACGGCAAGGTCGCGATCAAGGCCTTGATCCAAGAGGTTAACGCATGAGCCCGCTGGCCCCATACGCCGACCCGCAGTACTTCGCCATCCTGCTGATCGCCTTGATTCCGGTGATCGTCGGGCTGTGGCACGGCCACCGGCTGCGACTGTGGGAAAGCGGCGTCGCGCTAGTGTTCATCGCCTGGATGTTCGCCGGGCCGCACAAGTGGCACGAAGGCGTCGCCCTGATCGCCTACGTGATCTGGCAGCTGGCCCTGACGCAGGGGTTCGCGCGTTACCGGCGCGACCGCAACGCGACTTGGGTCTTCGTGCTGGCGGTGGTCTTAAGCATTGCGCCACTGGCGGCGGTCAAGCTGACGCCGGCCGTGGCGCTGCACCCGTCGCTGTTGGGCTTCATGGGCATCTCGTATCTGACCTTCAAGTCGGTGCAGGTGCTGATGGAGCTGCGCGACGGCACGATGAAAACCGTCGCCCCGGTCGCGTTCCTGCGCTTTTTGCTGTTCCTGCCGACCATCTCAAGCGGTCCGATTGACCGCTTTCGGCGCTTTCAAAAGGATTACGACGCGGTACCCGAACGCGGCGCCTACCTGGAAATGCTGGGCCGGGCCCTGCATCACATCCTGCTCGGCTTCCTGTACAAGTACATCCTGGGCTACGCCTTCGGCACCGTCATGCTGCCGCGGGTCGCCCAGGCGGCGATCGCGGCTCGCGGCACCGGCGCCTTGACCTGGCCGCTGCTCGGCTATATGTACACGTACTCGATGTACCTGTTCTTTGATTTTGCCGGCTACAGCCTGTTCGCCGTCGGCATCAGCCTGGTGATGGGCATCGAGACGCCGGAGAACTTCAACAAGCCGTTTTCCGCCAAGAACATCAAGGACTTCTGGAATCGCTGGCACATGACCCTGTCCTTTTGGTTCCGCGACTTCATCTTCATGCGGGTCACCTTCTTCATCATGAAGCACAAGCTGGTCAAAAACCGCATCCGCGTGTCGCAGGTCGCCTACCTGATCAACTTTCTGATCATGGGCTTTTGGCACGGCGTCACCTGGTATTACATCGTCTACGGCCTGTTCCACGCCGCGGCGATCATCATCAACGACTACTGGCTGCGCTTTAAGAAAAAGCACCGCCAGACGCTGCCCCACAACCGCTGGACCCAGGCCCTGGCCGTCTTCATCACCTTCAACGTGGTCTGCTTCAGCTTCCTGATCTTCTCGGGCTTCCTGGACCAGCTGCTGTAACGCGTGAGCTTAGGGCCGCGGCCTCCGGGGCCCGGGCGGGGCGCCCTGTGCGGCCGGCTTCCGCCCGTTGGGCTCCAGCCTAAAATTTGAGCCGTGTCGCCGCCTACGGCCTCGTACACGTCTCAAATTTTACCGGGATGAGGATTGCGGTTGCCCGCAACCCCCGCGGTCACCCGGAATCCTCATCCTTTCACGGGTCGCCCCGCCCGGGCCCCTGCGGCCGCTACATCGCGGTTGAGAACTACGGAGGTTTGATGCTTCGCGATCACGCAGATGTCTCCCCCCAAAAGAAGCGTGACTGGTAGTACCAACTCATCGAAGACTTTTCACCACGCTATCGTGAACGGAGACCGGCCGCACAGCCCGACCGCCGCGGCCCGGAGCTCGCAGCCGCCAGCACAAGAATCCAGCACCGGAATCCAGCACCAGATTCAGTCACGTCACTGTCACTAAGCACGGCGCCTTGCGCCAAAAGGAGTACAACATGGACATTCAAAAAACCGTCTTCGATATTTTGCAGGACCTGACCGGCACCGACTTCACGGGCAGCCCGGACGAGAACCTTTTTGAAACCGGCATTCTGGACTCGATGGACACCGTGCAGCTGCTGCTGGCGCTGCAAGACCAGCTCGGCATCACCGTGCCGGTGTCCGAGTTCGACCGCAGCGAGTGGGAGACGCCGGCCAAAATCGCGGCCAAGGCGGCCAGCCTGCAATGAAGCGGCGCGTCTGGCAGATTTTCGGCCCGTTGCTGATCGCCGCGGGGCTGACGCTGGCGCTGTTTCTGGCGCCGCTAACCTTCAAGCGCATGAGCCCGGCCGCGGTGCGGTCGGCCTCGGTGGCGATGTCGCCGACGGTGTTGGCCGGGGCCCGGGCCAAGAACCAGGCGCTGGCTCAAGGCGCCGTGCCGTTCTTCGGCTCAAGCGAGCTATCGCGGCTGGACCCGTTCCACCCGTCGGCGCTGGCGGCGCGGTACCACCGCAACTACCGGCCCTTTTTGATCGGGGCCCCTGGCACCCAGTCCTTGACCCAGTTCATCAACGCGCAGACCATGCTGCCGCGGCTGCGGCACAAGAAGGCCGTGTTCATCGTGTCGATGCAGTGGTTCACCCGCCGCGGCGTGATGCGCCAGGCGTTCGATTACTTCTACTCGCCGCTTGAGACGGTGACCTGGGTGCTTCACGCCAAGGACACGGTCGCCGATCGCTACGCGGCTCGGCGGCTGCTGGGCATGCGAGCGGTCAGGAAGGATCGCATGGTCAAAAGTGCCTTGCTGCAGGTGGCGGCCGGCCAGAAGCTGGACCGCCCGATGCGGCTGTTGCTCGAGGCCCGGCTGACTATTCTGCACAACGAGGACGGCCTGTTCTCGCACTTCACGGTCAACCCGCACGAGCGCGAGCTGGCCCGAAGCATTCACCAGCTGCCGGCCGCCGCGACCAACCAGCAATTAGACGCGCTGGCGGCCAAGGTCGGCGCCGCCCACACCACCAACAACGATTTTGGCATCGATGACCACTTCTTCAGCTCGCGGCTGGGGGAGGGGCGGCTGGCCAAAATGCGGGGCAAGCAGCGCAGCTTTGACTACCGCTTCGGCCCGGAGTACAGCGACTTTGAGTTGCTGTTGGCGGCCTTTGCCAAGTACGACATCGACGTTCAGTTCGTGATTCCGCCGATCAACGCCAAATGGGCCAGCTACACCGGCCTGTCGCAGGCCAAGCTGAACCAGGCGGTGGAGAAGCTACGGGTGCAGCTGCAGGGCCAGGGCTTCAACCGGGTGCTGGACCTCAGCCACGACGGCAACAAGCCGTACTTCATGCAGGACACCATCCACATCGGCTGGCGCGGCTGGGTTCGCGTCGACCGCACCGTCGCCCCGTTCCTGGCGGCCAAGCGCCAGCCGGTGCAGTACCACCTGAACTCGCAGTTCTTCACCAAGGACTGGCGCGACACGGTGGTGAGCGGCAACTAGCCACGCCGGTTGAGGTTGAGGCAGTCGGCGCTGCCGCCGCGAGCCTGCGCCTGGTGGGATGGGCGGTATCGTCAAAGGGATTGCTTGGGAGGTTTTTCGATGCACCGACGTGTTGTTCAAATATCTTGGTGGCACCGGGGCCTGATGCTCGCCGCCATTCTGATTGGGGTGTTCGCCTGGGGTTTTTGGCTCGGGCGGGTCAGCACCCCGCAGCAGGCCGAAGTTCGCACCCTGCAGCAGGATGCCAGCAAGAAGAAGGCCACGGTCAAAAAGGCGGCGCCGACCCTGGCCGTCAACACCGACGAAGCGGCGCAGACGGACCTGGACGCGACGCTGTCGAAGCTGGATTTTTCCGGCACCGCGGTGATCATCAAAAACGGCGCGATCGTCGCCTCGCGAGCCAGCGGCCTGGCCGACGCTGCGACGAACCGGCCGAATACCCTGGACACGATGTTTCAGATCGATTCGCTGCAAAAAAGCCTGACCGCCGGCCTGCTGGTCCAGCAGATCAACGCCGGCAAGCTGGCCTTCACCACGCGGCTCGGCCAGTTCTACCAGCGCTTCGCCCAGTCGCCGATCACGGTGGCCGACATGCTGCACATGGCGTCGGGCCTGGCCATCAAGGGGGTGCTGACGCCGACCTACGTCGACGACAGCCAGCTGATCGCGGCCAACCTCGGCGCCTTGGCCGACCGCCCGAACCTGCGCGGCACCTTCGTCTACACGCCGGTCAACTACCTGCTGCTGGCCGGGCTGGGTGAACAGCTCAGCGGCCAGAGCTACGAGGCCCAGTTCAAGCAGCGCTACATCGACGGCCTCAAGCTGACCCACACGCAGATGGCCTACGCGCTGGATCACCGGCTGCCGATCGCCACGGGCTACAAGGACGCGGCCTACAAAACGCCGCAGGCCCCGACCACCGACCGGATGCATGCCGAGCTCGGCACCGGCCAGGTCTACATGTCGGTGACCGATCTGTACCGCACCGAACGGGCCCTGGTCACCGGCCAGCTGACCGGGGCCAGCCGCAACCAGCTCTACCAGCCGGGGTACCGGTACAGCGGCGGGTTTTATATTCACTCGGATTACTACCGCACCAACGGCGTCGGCTACGGCTTCTACGACACCTTCCGCATCACCCCGGACGGCCAAAACGCCGTGGTCTTGTTCAGCAACGTTCAGGACAAGTCGATGCCGGCGCTGGGCGACGCGGTGACCCGGCTGATGCAGCGCTACTGCCTGCCGCAAGCCGGCGCGACCGAGCAGGTGAGCGGCCAGGCGACCAAGCAGGCCGCCGGCACCGCCAAAGGCACCGTGACCGGCGGCACGAAAACCGGCACCAAGACCGGTGGCACCGCGACCGGGCAGACGAGTACCGCAGCCGGACAGGCCAGCACGGCCGCCGCGGCCATCAACCAGTAGCGGCTGGCCGATCGCAGCGGTCGGCGGTCTGTCGCACGGTTGCCGTGTGACCGCCGGCAAGTCGTGTACGGGCAACCGAACCACGGTTTCAGCGCATGCGCCGAACTAGATTCAGACGCTACTTCAACCAGACGGCCGCCGTCCCGTGAGCCAAGGCGCGACTCGCCCCGGACCCTGAACCGGGGCGAACCGCGGCTGGCGGCGGCCGTCACGCAATCATTGCAAGCCGGTGGATGGGGGCATTCACCGCGCGGTGGCCGGGTGGGGTACCCGGCCTTGGGTAAGGAAATATGGGAGGCTGACGATGGCGAACGGACAGGAACATCAAGCAGGCGTCACCGGCTGGCGCCTGGCCAATGGCATCGTGGCGGTGCTGACCGGCCTGGTGCTGGCGGCGGCGCTGGTGCTTGGTACGGGCTGTGGCATCGGGTTGAACCTCGGCGACGGGCAGCTGCCGTTTTACGGCGAGGCGCTGGCGCTGGTGCTGCTCGGTGGCGCGGCGGCGGTTCGGGCTCACGGCCGCGGCTGGGGGCTGCAGGCGCTGTTGACGCTGGCGGTGGTGACGCTGCCGGCGTGTCTGTTCTACCTCGGCCCCGACGCCAACGAGGGGTTCGGTTACTTCATCGTGCCGCTGATGGTCCTGCTGCCGCTGGCGGCTCTGATCATCGGCGTCGGGCTATTCGTTCGCCTACGCAACTGAAAAAAACATCCTCGAGACGCTGGCCTTGGTGGCCGGCAACCCGGGGATGTTTTTTTACGCGTGAATGCGCTTGTGCAGCTCGCCTCGTACGGTCAAGGCGTCGCGGCCGCTGTGCTTGGCCCCGTAGAGGTAGGCGTCGGCCCGGCGGTAGAGGTCCAGGTAGTTCTGGTCGGCGGCCTGGATGCGGTCTTCGCCAAGCGAAATGGTGACGTGAAGCGGCGGCGTGGCGAAGTCGAAGGACAATGCGGCGATGGTGTCGGCGAGGTCGCGGGAGAAGGCCAGGGCCCGGTTGCGGTCGTCGTCGATGGCGAAGAACAAAATGCTGAACTCCTCGCCGCCGGTGCGGTAGGTCTTGGCGTTGAACGCCGAGGCCCGGGTCTTTTGGCGGGTGGTGGTGCCGACGGTGGTCAGCACCGCGTTGCCGGCGAGGTGGCCGTAGCGGTCGTTGATCGCCTTGAAGTGGTCGATGTCGAAGGTGAACAGCGCGTACTGCTCGCCGGTGGCCTGGAACCTGCGGTAGGCCGCCTGCAGGTCGCGGTCGAAGCTTGCGAAGTTGTTCAGCCCGGTCATCGCGTCGACCGCGGCGTCGTGAGCGAGCTTCGCCTCCCGGGCGGCGCGGCGCTGCAGGTAGCGGGTCACGGCCCAAAGCATCAGGTACAACAGCACGAGGTAGCCGAACTGCGGCCCCCAGCCGACGTCGATGCCGCCCAGCTTGATCCAGTTGATGAAGAAGAACGGCAGCGCGAACATCACGCCAAAGCCCATGTACAAGGTGGCACTGGCGGTCAGGATGCGCCGCCCGAGGTAGACGACGGCCAGCATCAGAAGCGTCAGGCCGGTCACGCCGGACCACGCGCCACCGCTCATCCAGATGAACCAGGCGCCGACCATCGCCTCAAGCGTCAGGAGCATCGCCGGTCGGTGCGTCGCCAGCAGCGCGAAGTAGACCGTGATGATCTGGAAGTTCAGGTAAGTCCAGCCGTAGCCGACGGGGTAGTCCTGATTGGCGATGTTGAGAAGCGACGACGCGTGGAAAAAGACCAGGAAGCCGACGGTCAGTAGGATGGTCAACGGCAGCCGCCACCGCCGAACGACGGGGACGGTGGCATCGCGTTCCAGCCACGTGTAGACCCAGATGAAGCAGATCAGAACGATTGCGTTGGTCAAAAACGTGACCGACCGCAACGCGGCAGGCACCATACACTCACCCTCCCCCCAAGACGAATTAGCACATTATACCACTTGTATCGACCGATTAAATTAATCTTACGAGATTTTGAGCGTATAATCGTTGGCAGGGGCGGTGACGCCACGCGACGCATCACACAGGAGGTAACCACATGAAGCAGATTCAGGAAATTCCCGGGCAGGTCGGTATCGGCCGCGCCTACGCAGACTTTTTCAAGGGGCTCATCGAGTTTCGCGGCCGCAGCACCCGGGCCGGGTACTGGTGGGTGCAGCTGTTGGCCTACGCCGTCAACTTCGTGGTGATGATGGCCGTGTCCATGAGCCTGGTCACCCAGGCGCTGAGCCAGTACGGCGACGACGTGACCAAGGCCACTGAGCAGGCGACCAGCCAGATGACGCCGATCATCCTGATCTTGTCTTTGGTCACCACGGTCGTCGAGCTGTCCTTGGTCACGCGGCGCAACCGCGACGTCGGGATCACCGGCCGCGGCACCGCGGTGCTTTTGGTCGTCCAATACGCGCTGGTGGTGCCCAGCTGGATTGCAATGATCCAGGCGCTGGTCGCCGGCACGGCGATGACCGCCAGCAGCAACGGCGTCACCGCCTTTTTGACCCTGGCGCTGTCTCTCTTCCAGTTCGTGCTGAAGCTGTTGCCGACCGACAGCCTGACCACTCGCAGCGACGGCGCCGTCGCGCGGTTCTTCATGCGCTACAAGGCGGATGCGCCGAACTGAGGCGTTGATGAAAAGCAGATTACACGCAAACAGCGTTCGTTCATCACCGAATCGGCGAGGGACGAACGCTGTTTTTGACGGTTACCCGCGAGCGGCCAAAATGGCCTGGGCCCGGGCGACTTCTTGCTTGACGTTGGCGACGGCGGTGCCGCCGAGGCTGACGCGGCGGTTGACCGCGGCTTCGGACGACAGCTCGGCGTAGACGTCTGCCTGGATCTCCGGGGCGGCCTGCTGCAGCGATTCAAGCGGCATGTCCTGTAGGCTGGTACCGGTCTGAATGCCCTTGAGCACCAGCTCGCCGACGATGCCGTGAGCCTTGCGGAACGGGACGCCCTTGGTGGCGAGGTAGTCGGCCAGCTCGGTGGCGTTGCTGAAGTCGGCGACGGTCGCGTCGTGCATGCGCTTCTCGTGGACCGTCAGCGACTCGATCATGCCGGAGAAGATATGCACGGAGCCCAGAATCGTGGTGTAGGCGTCGAACACGGGCTCCTTGTCCTCTTGCATGTCCTTGTTGTAGGCCAAAGGCAGGCCCTTCATCGTGGTCAACAGGCCCATCAAGGCCCCGTAGACGCGGCCGGTTTTACCCCGGGTCAGCTCGGCAAAATCCGCGTTCTTCTTTTGCGGCATGATGGAGGAGCCGGTGGCAAAGGCGTCGGACATCTCGATGTAGTTGAACTCGTAGGTACACCAGAGGATCAGCTCCTCGGCCAGGCGCGACAGGTGTTGCATTAGAATTGCGGCGTTGCTGAGGAATTCCAGGGCGAAGTCGCGGTCGGACACGGCGTCCAGCGAGTTGTGATACACGGCGTCAAAGCCCAGCTGCCCGGCCACGAATTCGCGGTCGATCGGGAAGGTGGTGCCGGCCAGGGCCGCGGCGCCGAGCGGCAGGATGTCCGTGTGCTTTTGGTTGAAGGCGAAGCGTTCGTAGTCGCGCTGGAACATCTCAAAATACGCGAGCAGGTAGTGGCCGTACGTGATCGGCTGGGCGTGTTGCAGGTGGGTGTAGCCGGGCATGATGGTGCCGGCGTGTTCTTCGGCCTTAGCCACCAGCACCTCTTGCAGGCCGGACAGCGCGGTCAAAAGCTCCGGCAGTCGGTGCTTGAGCCACAGGTGAAAGTCCGTGGCGACCTGGTCGTTGCGCGACCGGGCGGTGTGGAGCTTGCCGGCGACCGGGCCGATCAGGTCGGTCAACAGCCGCTCCATGTTCAGGTGGATGTCCTCGTTGGCCACGGTGAAGGTCAGCTCACCGGCCGCAAGTTTGGCCTGTAGCTGGTGCAGCCCGGCCGTGATTGCGTCGGCGTCAGCTTGGGGGATGATGCCTTGCTTGCCCAGCATCGCGACGTGAGCCAGCGAGCCTTCGAGGTCCTCGGCCGCCATCTGCTGGTCGAAGCTAATGGATGCGCCGAACTGGTCGACCCACTGCGCCGCCTTTTGGGTGAAGCGGCCGCCCCAGAGCTTGTCGGTCATTATTGCTCCTCCGAGTGAACGTGGTTGACTTGCTCGAAAACGGTGCCGGGCAAGGTCCACAGCTTGATGAAGCCAGCCGCGGCCTCCTGGTCGAAGGAATCGGCGGCGGTGTAGGTCGCCAGGTTCTCGTCGTACAGCGAGTTGGTGTCGGACTTGCGAGCCACCGCCGTCGCGTTGCCCTTGTACAGCTTCATCTTGACCACGCCGTTGACCACCTGCTGGGTGTGATCGACGAAGGCCATCAAGGCGTCGAACAGCGGGGTGATCCACTTGGCCTCGTAGATCATGGTGGCCAACTGTTGCTCGATCAGCGGCTTGTAATGCGCGACGTCGCGTTCCAAGGTCAGGTTCTCCAGCTCGTGGTGAGCGGCCATAATCACCGCGGCGGCCGGGGCCTCGTAGACCTCGCGGGACTTGATGCCGACCATGCGGTTTTCGATCTTGTCGATGCGGCCGATGCCGTTAGCGCCGGCGATTTGGTTGAGTTTCTTGATCAGGTCGGCCAGGCCGAGCTTTTCGCCGTCGATTGCCACCGGCAGGCCCTTGGCGAAGGTCAGGTCCAGGAAGGTCGCCTGGTCCGGCGCATCTTCTGGGGAGACACTCATGCCCCAGGCGTCGTCCGGCGCCTGGTTCCACGGGTTCTCGAGAATGCCGGCCTCGTTGGCGCGACCCCAGAGGTTGGCGTCGATCGAGTAAGGCGACTTCTTGCCGATTGGCACCGGCACGTTGTGGTCCTTGGCGTAGTCGATTTCCTCCTCACGCGACCAGTGAAAATCGCGGATTGGGTCCTCAATTGCGAGGTTGGGATCCAGCGCGTGAATCGCGGCCTCGAAGCGAACCTGGTCGTTGCCCTTGCCGGTGGAACCATGGGCGATCGCCACGGCGCCGTTGTCATGCGCAATCTTGACCAGGTGCTTGATGATCGGCGGCCGCGACAGGGCGGAGACCAGCGGGTAGTCGCCTTCGTACAAGGCGTTGGCCTTAATCACCGGGGCGACGTACTCGTTCGCGAATTCTTCCTGGGCGTCGATCGCGTAGCTTTCGATGGCGCCGACCTGCAGCGCCTTTTTCTGGATGAAGGCCATGTCGGCGTTGGGTTGGCCGACGTTCAGGCAGACGGCGATGACGTCGTAGCCGCGGTCTTGCAGCCAGGGAATGGCCACGGAGGTGTCGAGGCCGCCGGAGTAAGCGAGTACCAGTTTCTTAGTCATGAGTGAGTTCTCCTTTGAGTTGACGCGCGAGCCGCGTCACGTATTCTTGCATCATTCAGGTTAATTATACAATTTTTATTTAATTAAAGCGAGCCCGGCCGCAGCAAGTGCCACTCGCCCTCGGACACCACGGACACCGCGCCGCCGCGAACCTGGATGGCGGTCTGCTCGTCGATGACGTAGCCCGGCCGGCCGAGGGCTTCGACCCAGGCTTGGGCGTTGGTCATATTGTTCTCCTCAAACAAGTTGAGGTGGGGGAAAATCGCCAGGTCCAGCCACCCCAACCCCGCGTCGGTCGGGCCGCTCGGCGGGGCCCAGGTGGTGAAGAACTGCCCGATGTGCGGCGCCACCACCATGCTGCCGGCGGATATGCCGACCCACACCTTGTGAGCCAGAGTCGGCAGCAGGTCGGCCAGCCCGGCCCGGCGCAGGCAGTAGGCGAGATAGACGGCGTCGCCGCCGTCGACCAGCAGCGCGTCGGCTGCCTCAAGCCAGCGCCGCCAGCGCGACGCCGGCAGATCCGGCAGGGCGGTCAGCTCCAGCACCCCGACGCTGTGCCAGCCCAGCCCGACCAAGGGGGCGCCGCTTTGGCCGGCGATGAATCGCCAGACCCCTTGCGGCGAGCTCTCCGGCGTCGCGTAGGCCGCGGTGGGGATGCACAAGGCGTTGGCCGCCTCAATTGGCTTGCCCAAAAGCGCCACCAGGGCGGCGCGTTCGGCGGCGTTTTGAATGCCGCCCGATGTCAGTAAGTAATCCATGGCTTCCTCCGTAGACGCCAACGCGACCGACAGGCGTCGGCCGCGTTGGGTGGTGATGATGTGCTGCTGTCGGATGGCCGCAGGTGCGGCACGAAAGGGTTGGTGTGGCGTATCGCGCAGCTGTGTTTGGCGCTTGCCGATTCCGACTGAAGTGATCAGACAACATTCGCCTTGAGCTGAGCACCTTAGTTTGCCGTGCTGGGTTGGTTTGGTCCAGCGAGGTCGCAAGCGTAGGGTCAGGGGTGGGTCGGGCCGCGAAAGGATTAGCCGACCGCAAGACTCGCGGGTTGGGCGAGGCTTGCGCTTGGCTAGTCCCGGCAAAATTCGAGACAGGTACGAGGCCGTAGGCAACGGCGTGGCTCGAATTTTAGGTTGGAGCCCAACGGGCGGAAACCGGCCGCGCAGCCCGACCCGCCCCTGACCCGGAGCTAACCAGGTTACGCGACCTTACGCCCTGCTAACTACGCCGGCTTACGCCCTGGTTCGTCGGGCTCCAGGTCGCAACGCGGGAACGTCCAGCTAGGGCTGGCACTCGAGGCCAAGCCCGGGCCTCAAGCACCAGCCCTACGCTGCCCGTCCCGCTAAACCCGCGACCTTCCGCCCTGGTTCGTCGGGCTCCAGGGCGCAACGCGGGAACGCATAGCTACGCCGCGTCACTCGGGCCAAGTTCGGGCCCAAGCGCCACGGCTAGGCTATGCGTCTCGCTAACTACGCGACCTTACGCCCTGGTTAGTTGAACCGCCGCTCGACCAAGCCCAAAAGGCGGGTCAGGACGAAGGTCATGGCGAAGTAGATCAGGGCCACGATCATCATCGGGAAGAACGGCTGGAAGGAGGCACCTTGGACGGTGGAGCCCTCGAACATCAGCTCCGTGGCGCCGATGACGGACAGCACGGAGGATTCCTTGATATCGGTGACGAACTCGTTGCCAAGCGCCGGCCAGATGTTTTTGACCGCTTGCGGCAGGATGACCGACTTCAGGGTCTGGCCGTTGGACAGGCCCAGGCTCCGGGCGGCCTCGGTCTGGCCGATCGGCACGGAATTCAGGCCGGAGCGGATGATTTCGGCGACGTAAGCACCGGAGTTGATGCCCATGGCGATGGCGCCGGCCGCGAAGGCGGAGAGGCTGATACCCAGCACCTGGGTCCCGAAGAAGACGATGAAGGCCTGGACCATCAGCGGGGTGCCGCGGATGAACTCGACGTAGACGACGGCAATCGCCTTGAGGATCCAGAGCTTGGAGCGACGCATCAGCGCCAGGAAGGTGCCGATCACGGTGCCGGCGACGACGGTCAACAGCGCGAAGACCAGCGTGTTAACCGCGCCTTTGACGAAAAAGCTCCCGTACTTGGCCCAAAAACCGTCGCTTTGGTTCTGCAGCGTGTAGGCCGCGTCGAGCCACTTGGCCCAAAGCTTCTGCGACTTGACTTTCTTGATGGTCTTGTTGACCTGCGCCGTCAGGGCGGTGTCGCCCTTAGGCAAGGCGACGACGGTCGGGGAGGCGGCGGTGGCGAAGTGCGGATCCACCATCATCAGGCTCTTGTTCTTTTGAACGTAGGCCCCGGCGATGATGCTGGACATGACGCCGGCGTCCAGCTTGTTGTAGGAGACCTGGGCGACCACGTCGTTGGCCTTTTGCAGGCTTTGGATTTTGGCGCCTGGCAGCTGGGCCTTGGCAATCGCCTCTTGGGTGGTCTGCTTTTGGGCCCCGACCTTGGCGCCGGAGAAGTCGGCGACGTTCTTGTACTTGGCCTTGTCGGCTTTGCGGATCACGACGATCTGCTTTTCGTACATGTAAGGTTCGGAGAAGTCGACCTGCTTGGCGCGTTCCGGCGTCTTGCTCATGCCGGAGATGACCATGTCGACCTTGCCCGTCTTGAGGGCCCCGATCAAGGCGTCGAAGCCCATTTCCTTGATCTGCAGCTTCACGCCGGCGTCCTTAGCAATCTGCTTGGCCAAGGACACATCGGCGCCGACGATGGTGTCGTCGCCCTTGACGGTGGCGTGGAACTCCAGCGGCGCGTAGTCGGCAGACAGGCCGACTACTAGGTAACCGCGTGACTTGATGGCGGTCAGGCGGCTGCCGCTCGCCGCCTGGACCTGCTGATTGGATTGGGTGAAGCCGAGCGCAAGCATTGCGATCAGCGGTAACAGCCACTTGAAAAACTTCTTCATACCGAGAACTCCCCTGCGATTGAATTTTTATTGAATATAAACCCAATTAGGGAAATATGCAAGCATTTTGAAAAAAATACAGAAAATATTCACAACGCCAGCGGCTGGAGGAACGGCGCAATCAGGCCGTACAGCGTCGGCCCGTCCTTGATATAGCTGCTGTGCGAGGCGCCGGGAACCGTGATGCCCCGGGCCTGCGGAATCTCCCGGACGATCCGTGCCGTTTCGCTCGGTCGAATGACGTCGTGCTGGCCGGCCATGACCAGCGTCGGTGCCTGAATATTATTCAGCATCTGCCGGGTGATGTGGGGCTGCTCGAGCATCAGCGTCAAAAGCGGGCTGCGGTGCTTCCAGTTCTGGACGCGGGTGGCCCAGTAGGCGGCCCAGCGAACGCCCAGCGGCGTCAGGTTCGCCCCGGCCACAATCAGCCGCCGCACCGCCGCCGGTTCGCTGCTAGCGGCGATCAGCCCGGTGATGCCACCATCGGAGAAGCCGAGCAGAATCACCGGCTCGAGGTGTAGTGCCTGAACGAAGCCCAGCACGTCCTGGGCGAACAGCCGGTAGTCGAGCTTGCCGTTCGAGCTTTGGCCGTGGCCGCGGGTGTCCAGCGCATACACGGTGAAGTGTGGGGCGAGCAGCGGCACCAGCGCGTCGAACAGGGTGTGGTCCTCACCGTTGCCGTGCAAGAGCAGCAGCGGGTGGCCCTGCCCGGCCTTGGTGTAGTGAATTGAGATGGTGCCGACTGTGATATCCATGGCAATGCCTCCGTTCGTCCCCATTGTACGCGTCTGAGGCGGGGATGGAAAAGGGGCGTGAAACACGGGTGAGCTTGGCTGCACTGCATCCTCTGGCGCTGGACTTTGCCCGATTCAGTGATTGTGCTAGCAATCAGCACCGCGCTTTGTTTTGAATGGTGCCAGCGAGGTGATGGAATCCTACCGAGTGGGCACGAAGCGGATGTGCAATGGTGGCCACGATACCTCAAGTGCGTTCCCGGAGCCAGCGCAAAGGCGTCTGGCTACGTCACCCTTCGGGGCAAAGCGCGGCTAGGAAGTATCTGATAAGTCAAGCCTGGCGCTATTGGTGTTGACTGACATAATCGTTGACTTGAACCCTGTGGAGGGCGGAGGACTGGACGTACCACAGCTGGAGGCGTAGGGCCGGGGCGAGCCAGCGTGAAATTGTTGTTAGCCGGCCGCCCTTGCCGGCTTACAGCAAGGGCGGGTCTTGAGACCGGCACGGGCTCAAGGGAGCCCCACGCGTTCCGCCGCCCCGGCCCGGAGCCGGAAGTAGTGGTCCGTCCGGGCCGGAGCCCGGATTTTCAAATACAACTTGGTTTGACCGCCCTGGGTCACGCTCTAAACGGGCTCTGCCGAGCAACGCCAACACGTCCAGCTAAGGCCATCACTCGGGCCAAGGGCAGGCCCAAGCGCCAGCCTTACGCTAGCCGGCTGGCTAACCCCGCTCGGCGACGCCCTCTGTCCACTTTGCCCCCCACGCCCGAAACCGTTATAATAGAGGCAACTATGGATAACGGAGGCCGACAATGGCAAAAAAGATCCTTGTGGTTGACGATGAAAAGCCAATTTCGGACATCGTCAAGTTCAATCTCAACAAAGAAGGCTACGACGTGGTCACCGCTTACGACGGTGAAGAGGCGCTGGCCAAGGTGGAATCGGAGGAACCCGACCTGATTCTGCTGGACTTGATGCTGCCCAAAATCGACGGGCTGGAGGTGGCGCGGCAGGTGCGTAAGGACCGCGACACGCCGATCATCATGCTGACGGCCAAGGACTCGGAGATCGACAAGGTGCTGGGCCTCGAGCTCGGCGCCGACGATTACGTCACCAAGCCGTTCTCCAACCGCGAGCTGGTGGCCCGGGTCAAGGCCAACCTGCGCCGCAGCGGCACCGGCACCCAGGCCGCGCCGGAGGTCGACGACGAGACGCGCGAGCTGACCGTCGGCGACCTGACGATTCACCCGGACTCCTACACGGTGACCAAGCGCGGCGACAAAATCGAGCTGACCCACCGCGAGTTCGAGCTGCTGCACTACCTGGCCCGGCACCTGGGCCAGGTGATGACGCGCGAACACCTGCTGCAGACGGTGTGGGGTTACGACTACTTCGGCGATGTTCGCACCGTCGACGTGACCGTTCGCCGGCTGCGCGAGAAGATCGAGGACAACCCGTCGCACCCCGAGTGGCTGGTCACGCGCCGCGGGGTGGGGTACTACCTGAAGAACCCGGAGCAAGACTAGTGACACCACCGCTTCGGCCCCACTGCTTCGGAGACTAAGATGAACAAGAAGATTCGTTTTTTCCAATCCATTCACTTCAAAATCGCGCTGGTGTTCATCCTGTTACTGCTGGTAACCGTGGAGATCATTGGCGCGTATTTCGTGCGGTCGCTTGAGCAGCAAAACGTCGAGACCTTCAAGACCTCGATCAACATCGACCCGTACCTGCAGGAGAAGCTCGCCACCGACCTGATGAGCACCCGCGTCTCCAGCGCCAACGACAACATGAAAACCACCATCAGTCAGGCCGACGTGGCCAACACGGCGACGGTGGTGGTGGTCGACGACAAGGGGACGGTTCGCGCGACGTCCAACCTGAACGACCAAAGCAGTGTCGGCCAAAAATCGGCGTCCAGCAACATCAAGTCGGTGATCTACAACGGCCAGACCTACGAGGGCTACGGCTACGGCGACAACACCGGGTCGACTTACACCCGCATCATTCCGATTAAGAACCCGAACGCAACCGGCGACGGCAACGCGATCGTCGGGGCCGTGTCGATCACGGCGCCGATGGAGTCGGTGTATGCTAACATCAACAAGATTATCAAGATCTTCCTGATCGCCAGCCTGGTGGCGGGGCTTTTGGGCATTTTCATCTCCATCGTGATCTCCCGGGCGATCACCCGGCCGATCGACGAGATGAAGAAGCAGGCGATTCGCATGGCCCGAGGCGACTACTCCGGCCAGGTTCGCATCTACGGGCAAGACGAGCTGGGCCAGCTGGCCGTCGCCGTCAACAACCTGTCCGTCCGGGTCGAAGAGGCCCAAGAGGCCAGCGAGGCCGAGCGGCGGCGCCTGGATTCGGTGCTGGCTCACATGACCGACGGCGTGATCGCGACCGACCGCCGCGGCAACGTGATCATCATCAACGAGACGGCGCTTGATTTTCTCGCGACCAAGAACGAGGACGTGATCGGCGTCTCGATTCTCAAGCTCTTGAACATCGCCCAAGACTACACGCTGCGCGACCTGCTGGAGAACCAAAAGGAGTTGCTGCTGGACTTTTCCCAGCAGCTGGACCACGAGCTGATTTTGCGCGTCGACTTCAGCCTGATTCAGCGCGAAACGGGCTTCATCTCCGGGCTGGTCGCGGTGCTGCACGACGTCACCGAGCAGCAAAAAAGCGACCGCGAACGCCGTGAGTTCGTCTCGAACGTCTCCCACGAGCTTCGCACCCCGCTGACCTCGATGCGCTCTTACATCGAGGCGCTGAGCGACGGCGCCTGGAAGGACCCGGAGATCGCCCCGCAGTTCTTGAAGGTGACCCAAGAGGAGACGGACCGCATGATCCGCATGATCAACGACCTCTTGAGCCTGTCGCGGCTGGACTCCGGCACGTCCAAAATCGAGCTGGAGTACGTCAATCTCAACGAGTTCTTCAATTACATTCTCGACCGCTTCGACATGATGCTCAAAACCGACAACGAACACGCCAGCGCCGACAACAACCAGCACGTGCTGCCGGTGGCCAACAAGAAGCAGTACGTGATTCGCCGCGAGATCACCCGACGCGACTTGTGGGTCGAAATCGACCAGGACAAGTTCATGCAGGTGATCGACAACATCATGAACAACGCGATCAAGTACTCCCCGGACGGCGGCGTGATCACCGCCCGTCTGCTTGAGACCCACAACCACGTGATTCTGTCCGTGTCCGACCAGGGCCTGGGCATTCCGCGCTCGGACATCAACAAGGTGTTCGACCGCTTCTACCGCGTCGACAAGGCGCGGTCGCGCAAGCAGGGCGGCACCGGGCTTGGCCTGGCGATTTCCAAGGAGGTCGTCGCCGCCTTGGGTGGCCGCATCTGGGTCGACTCGCAGGAAGGCAAGGGCAGCACCTTCTACATCTCGCTGCCGTACTCGCCGATTGCAGACACAGGAGGTGACTGGGATGAAACTTAGCGGCTGGATTCTGCGCGTCAGCCTGATTGCCATGGTCGCCTTGAGCCTCGTGTTCACGTTTTTGATCTGGCAAAACCCGTCGCGGCTGGGCCGAGACGACGCGACCGTGGCGGTCAAGGCGCAAAAAGACCCGAACGTGGCTAAGCAGGCCCGGCGCGTTTTTGCCCCGAACACCGCGTATTACCAGACCAAAACCCAAAAGACGCTGCTGTTCACCCCGGGCGTCGGGGTCACGGACACCTTGCATGCGGCGGTGCGGTCCTGGCGGCTGGGCAAGGTCAAGGCGCCGGTCAAGCTGAGCAGCGCCGATTACGCGACGCTGCTTACCACCGCAGACACCTTGCAGCTGCTGTATGCCGCACCGATGAGCTACCGGCAGTTCGATAACTACTTCTTCTCCGCCGGCGCCAGCGTCAAGAACGCGAACTTCACCTTCGACCGGCTGGTCATCGACCTGTCCGGCGCCTCCAACACGCTGCGTTTCGTCAACGACACGACGCGCAGCGTGGCGGTCGGCAAGCTGACTTCTGCCAACCTGACCCGCGTGGTGAAGGTGGTCAAAAAGGCGGCGGCCACCGGTTTTCCCATCACCGAGGGGCGGCTGGGTAGCCGGCAGGTGGCCCAGTTCACCAAGCCGATCAAGATCACGCCGTACACCTTCTTGCTGGATCAGCAAAGCGCCAACCACTTCGTCTCGCTCTTGATGCCAAGCTCCCAGTCAAGCGCCGTGGATGCCCAGGAAATCAGCAACGAGACGGTGTACAAGCTGGGTACCAACCAGCGACTGACCCTGAACAACGAAACCGAGGCGATGCAGTTCGACGACACCGGCAACCGCACCAGCCAGACCGACCTGACCACCGCGCTGTCCAAGGGCTACGCGGCTTTGGGCAAGCTCTCGTTGCAGGGGCTTTCGACCATCAAGTACTTCGAGTACGACAAGAGCAGCCAAAGCGTCACCTTCCGGCCCTACGCCCAGGGCCTGCCGATTTTCAACACCGACCGCTACGGCGAGGTGACCGTCGCCAACACGCGCCAGCAACTGCAGATGAACTTCTCGATGTACAACCTGATCGTCGCGATTCCCACCAAGCAAAAGGCGGTGACGCTGCCGGCGACCAGCACCGTGTTCGCCCAGCTCAAAGGCGCCGGCTACGACGTCAAGGGGCTTGAAGACATCACGCTGGGCTACTACTGGAAGCCCGAAGACACCGCCAGTCAGGTCGTCGAGCTCGAGCCGACCTACTACGTCAAGATTCACGGCGTCTACAAGCGCTACTCCCAGTGGGTGATGCCGACGGATGAGGCCTACACCACGAACACGCCGCGCAACCCGCTGACAGCTGGTCAGTAAAGGAGGTCAATCATGGATTTTCGCCGCATCGAAATGATTTTTCTGATTGTCTTCATCGGGCTGAACATTTTCCTGGGGATGAGCTTCTTTCAAAGCCAGCAGGTCGACCTCGCGACGGCCAGCTCCGGCACCAGCGAGATCATCGCCGACATTCGCCGCGACCAGATCAAGCTGCCCAAGCTGAGCACCGAGACGCCGACGGGGGGCTACCTGTCGAGCCTGAACGCCGAGTCCGGCACCTGGTCGGACAGCAAGCTCGAGGGCCAATACGCACGGTTCACCAAGAAAAACGGTGAGACGCTGGTCAGCACCCTCGATACGCCGGTTGATGCCAAGGGCGACAAGGCCGTTGACGTCCTCAAGAAGTGGGTGCAAAACCCGCGGCACGTGGTCGCCGGCGACCAGTACGTCTACGCGCCGGGGCTGTCGACCAAGGACCGCTTCGTGTTCGCCCAAAAAGTCGGCGGCCACGTGATCTACGACGCGCTGGCCCGGCTGACTTTGACCGTCGCCGATGGCCAGCTGACCGGTTACACGCAGACCAAGCTGCGCCACCTCACCGCGCTGCGCAGCAACATGGCGCTGTGCTCCGCCCAAGACGCCGTGATCACGCTGTACCGCGGCAACGAAATCGCCAACAGCGCCACGGTGCGGTGGACCAAGCTCGCCTACACCTACCTGCTGGACGCCAAGGGCGCGACCGTCTACGTCCCGGCCTGGTTCGTCGGCGTCGAAAGCTCCGGCTCCAAGAACGTCACGGTCAAGAAGGTCAACGCGATCAACAAGACCGTCCTCAAGGCGGGGTCGGACGACTAACGGCCACGTTGGCGGAGCCACCTGGCCTCGGGCGGGTCGAGCTGTGCGGCCGCGGCCAGGTGGCCCGGGCTGCGCTTCGGGACAGCGGCCTCCGCTGTGCGGCCGGTTTCCGCCCAAACGGGTTCCAATCGGCAACGCCGGTGCGTTCAGCTTGAACCGGGGCTCGCCGCCAAGATCGCGCCAAGTCCCGGTCCTGCGCTGGCCGACCGGCTGCTCCTTTCACTGCGGTGGCCTGTTGATTCGACGTTTTCAAAAGTGTTGCGTTTCTGAGTCAGCGCTGGAGGGACGCGAGGCGGGTCGGGCCGTGAAAGGATTAGCCGTCCGGATGCCCCGCGGGTTATGCGTGGCATTCGCACGGCTAGTCCCGGCAGATTTGGAGACGGGGTAGCCGCAACGCGGCTCCGGCTCCAAATCTAGGTTGGAGCCCAACGCGCGGAAACCGGCCGCACAGCCCGACCCGCCTCGGGGCCCGGAAGCAGCCAGCACTCGAGGCCTGGAGGCAGCCGCGACGCTCACGCACCGGTCGCCCTGCAGGCGGCCGGCGAGTCTGCTACAATAGATGGATAAGCCAGGCGGCGGCCGGGAACTCCGGCGCCGCCTTTTTGAAAGGAAGCAGGAACATGTCGGAAGATTTTGGGATGCGCGTGTCTGTGCTGGCGTCTAGCAGCTCCGGCAACGCGACGTACATCGAGACGCCGCGCCACAAGGTGCTGGTGGATGCGGGACTGTCGGGCAAAAAGCTGCGGGAGCTGATGGCAAGCATCGGCCGCGACCTCAAGGATGTCGACAGCCTGTTCATCACCCACGAACACGCCGATCACTGCCGCGGGGTCGGGGTTTTGGCCCGGCGCTACCCCAACCTCACCGTTTACGCCAACGCAGGCACCTTCGCCGCGTTGCCGGCCGGCCTGGGCAAGCTACCCGAAGACCAGCTCAAGTTGATGGCGCCGAACACCACGCTGTCGTTGGACGACCTGGACGTCGAAAGCTTCGCCGTGTCGCACGACGCCGCGGAGCCGCAGTTCTACCAGTTCCAACACGACAGCAAGCGCTTCGCTATTTTGACCGACACGGGTTACGTCTCCGACCGCATCGAAGGCACGATTCGAGACGCCGACGCCTACGTGATGGAGTGCAACCACGACCTTGAGATGCTGCGGATGGGGCCGTACCCTTGGGCGCTGAAGCAGCGCATCCTGAGCGACGTCGGCCACCTGAGCAACACCGATGGCGCCGACGCGATCATGGACGTGCTGGGGCTTCACACCAAACGCGTCTACCTCGGCCACCTGTCGCCGCACAACAACGTCAAGGCGCTGGCTCACCTGACCGTCGCCAACATCCTCAAGGAGGAGGGCCTGGGCGTCGGCCACGACTTCGACATCTACGACACCGACCCGGCGATCGCCGACCCGCTGTTCACGGTCGGCGCATAGGTCTAGCAGGCGGCAGCCCGGCATTGGGCTGCCGCTTTGTGCTGAAAAATTATCAACCCAAGGCCGACACGGCGGGGGTTTTTTAGGAAAAATTGCGCGGCGCGACTCAAAAGTTGACGGCCAATTGGTCTGGTGTTAAGCTACACTCGAATGATTATTCTTGCACGGGGAGGCAGCAAAAGGCCACAGCTGCTTTGTTATCCACCGCGCGGGGCACGTCCTGCGGCTCGCACCGCAGCCCCCACCCATGACAAGCCGCAGTGTATTGCCACACGGCTTTTAGCTCGAGAGTTTTAGTGCAACCCCGGAATCAAACGAGGGGAAACCAGGGACCCGGATTCGCACCACCCCACCGGCTGCAGGCCGGCCACCGCCACTCCCAGACGAGTTAGCCGCGCGGATGACCGGAACCGTTGGACGCAATGGCACCACCAGGGTAAGCAGAAGCCAGCAACGTAACCAAATACGCCAAGGCCACCGGATTCACTGAGTTCGGTGGCTTCGGCGCGGCCGCCGCAACGAGTCGGGTTGCGGCGTTTTTTTTGCGCCGGCGACGGGCAAATTCCTTGCGCGAAACCGGGCCGCCTGCCACACTGAGGGTAGGAAGGAGGCGGTGTACGATCGGTGCAAGCGTTCTATTCCCCGGATGCGGCGGCGGTGACCCATCGCCACGGTTTGGTCCACCGCGAATCACCGTAAAATCCGGAGTTATTCATAGTTTCGTCATAACCTCTCGGTACTATAGATAATGTATTAAGACATCGCTATCAAAAAGGAGCGGTTAAAATGGATAACAATAATCAAAACTTCGGGCAGCCAACTCAGGCCCCACAGACGCCACGGCCGAAGAAGCAAGGCGGGGTGGCACGGCTCGCTGTCGTTGCTGCGGTTGCCGCCTTGGTCGGTGGCGGCGTCGGCGGTGGCGTGGCCTACTGGTACGCCGCCAACAACACCACAAGTCAAAGCCTCGGGGTGGTCAGCACCACCCAAAAGGCCGGCACCACGCAGGTCTCTAACGTTTCGGTCAACGAGAGCTCGGCCTCGCAGACCGCTTTTGCCAAGGTGAAAAAGGCGGTGGTCTCCGTCATCAACCTGCAAAAGGCGCAAAGCACCAGCTCGGGCCTGGATTCCTTCGGTGATCTGTTCGGCTACGGCTCGGATTCAAGCGACGGCACCGATGCCAACTCCGGGGCCAGCCAGTCCACGGACAGCTCCGATTCCAGCTCCAGCGACTCCAGCTCGAGCTCAGGTAGCCTGGAGGAGTACAGTGAAGGCTCCGGCGTGATTTACCAGAAAAAGGACGGTAAGGCCTACATCGTGACCAACAACCACGTGGTCGCCGATTCGGACGCCTTGGAGGTCATCTTGAGCGACGGCACCAAGCTGACGGCCAAGCTGGTCGGCACGGATTCCGAGACCGACCTCGCCGTTTTGTCCATCAGCGCCGATAAGGTCTCCACGGTCGCAAGCTTCGGCGACTCCAGCAAGATTGCCGCCGGCCAGACGGTGCTGGCCATCGGCTCGCCGCTGGGCTCCCAGTACGCTACCAGTGTGACCCAAGGCATCATCTCGGCCACCAGTCGCACGGTTGACGTGACCGACGAGGACACCGGCACTACCACCGGCCAGGCGACGGTCATCCAAACCGATGCCGCCATCAACTCCGGGAACTCCGGTGGTCCGCTGATCAATCTGTCCGGTCAGGTCATCGGCATCAACTCGATGAAGCTGTCCAGCAGCGCCAGCGACTCGTCGACCGCGACGATCGAAGGCATGGGCTTCGCGATTCCAAGCGACGAGGTCGTGTCGATCATCAACCAGCTGGTCGCCAACGGCAAGGTCGTTCGCCCGGCCCTGGGCGTGACCGTCCGTGACCTGTCCAGCGTCTCCTCCGAGCAGCAGTCCTCGATCCTGAAGATTCCAAGTTCCGTCACCGGCGGCGTCGTGGTGGCCGGCTTCACCAACACCTCGATTGCCCAAAAGGCCGGCATCAAGCAGTACGACGTGATCACGGCCATCGGTGACACCAAGGTCACCAGCATCGCCGAGCTGCACACTGCGCTGTACAAGTACGCGATCGGTGACACGGTCAAGATCACCTTCTATCACCAAAGCACCAAGAAGACCGTCAGCCTGAAGCTGTCGCAGACCACAGACCAGCTGTCGACTTCCTCAAGCTCGAGCAGCTCCAACCAGTAAACACGAAGACCCGCGGCGACGCGGGTCTTTTTGTGCGGTCAAGGCGGCAGCCGGCGGTGGGGTCGGCACGTAGCGAACGGCCTGGCAAGTCGCGGCCACCGGCCCGAAGGCGACCCACATGTTGGCCGCAGTTTGGCCACGAATGTTCGGCCCGGCTTGTCAAGTGTGGATAGTAAAAGGGGACAAGTCACCGCCAACCTGTGGATAAGTCTGTGGATTGTGTTTATAACTAGGCTGAGCGGGTGGGGGTAACTTTGTCCCCAAGTTGTTCACAACCTGTGGAAAAGTTTTTTGAGGCGGTGACCAAACGTCTGTACGGGCCGCCACGCCGGGCTTTCAACCGGTTACGCCGAGGCGGCGGCACAAGTGGCCACTGTGGATAACTGGGTTGCGAAAATAAACCCCTTGATTTTTCCCGTCACGAAATCTGGTGTCAAACCAGCGCCTGGTCACAAGTTATTGGGGGTCGGCCGCGGCGCATGTGGATAAATCCTGGGGATAGCCTGTGCAAGCCTGGGGAAAGTCGGCCGGTCGTGATCGGTTTGGTTGACTTTTGGCGGCCAAAGCCATACGATAGACATATAAGATTTTGCACAACTTAAAAATGGAGGGACATGCGATGCAAATCACGATTAAGCCAGATGCAAAGACCTACCTGGACGGCAAGCTCACGGCCGGTGACCGCCTGTTTTTGGCGCTGGACGACGGCAGCAGCAAGTTTTCCAAGCTCGGCGGCTCCTGTGCCATCGGCAACAAGTTCCAGCTGGTGATTGCTGAGGCGGCCGACCCGGACTACACCGTCGCGATCGACAACGACGCCGGCTACCAGCTGACCACCGCCGTGCCGGAGACCATGTACCTCGGTGACGGCCTGATCCTCGACTACCAGCTGGGGACGCTGGCGCTGCGCGACAACAGCGGCATCCTCGACGGCGCCGTGACCATCGGCCGCGCTGCCCCGCTGAGCGACGAGGAAGTTGCCCGTCGCGCCGAAATGGCCAGCATCGGCGACAAGATCTGCTAATCTGCCTGACCGCTACGCCGCGAAGCCCTCGCGGCGTTTTTATTTCAGAAAGCTTTAGCACTCTCTTGACACGAGTGCTAATTCGCACTAACATGGGTTATGTAAACAAGAGGTGGGGCGTTGCGAGGCGCCGCACGGAATGAAAGGGAGAATTCATGATGGCAAATGACGTATTGATGACTAATGATTGGCTGGCGGATCCGTTCTTCGACGCGTTGGGCCGGCGCTTCTTCGGCGGGGTCCTGCCATCGACCGGTGACGCCGGGCTGCCGACGGACATCACCGAGTCGGCCGACGCCTATGTGCTCAAGATCAACGTGCCGGGCCGCGACAAGCAAGACATCTGGCTGAACTACCAAGATAACGTGTTGACCGTCGGCGCCAAGGCGACCGCAGACAGTACTGAAGGCGCGGTGCTGCGCGAACGCAAAACGGACCGCGTTAGCCGCGGCTTCCGCATCCCCAACGTCGCGGCCCAAGACATCATCGCGACGCTTAGCGAAGGCGTTTTGACCGTGACGCTGCCGAAGCTCACCGGCCAATCCGCCGGCGATCACCACATCGACATTCAGTAGGGCCGAGGCGGCGCCGTAGCGGATGGCCGGTGCGACCTGCAGACACATGCAGGCCAGGCGCTGCTGCCGATTTCGCAAGCCGCAAAGTTGCGGCGGCCGCGGCCGTGTTGTTAGCATGAATTTGGCGATAAGGCCAAGCTGTTTTGTCGGAAAAAGGTTTGGGTGGGGCGACAGACGTCCCGCCGGTTTGGAAAGGAAGGAATTTATGATGGCTAATGATTTGATGAATCGCAATGACTGGATGGCGGATCCGTTCTTTGACATGGGGCGGCGCTTCTTTGATAACTTCGTGCCAACCGAAACCAGCAAGGTGCTCAAGACCGACATCAAGGAGAACGACAAGTCCTACGTGGCCAAGGTTGACGTGCCGGGCATCGAGAAGAACGACATCAAGCTGAACTACCAAGACAATATCCTGTCGATCAGCGTGAAAAAGGATGACTTCAACGATCACGAGGACAAGAAGGGCAACGTCTTGATGAGCGAACGCAGCTACGGCGCGATGAGCCGCAGCTACCGCCTGCCGAACGTCGACGAGGCCAACATCGCGGCCAAGTACGCGGATGGCGTCTTGACCATCACCCTGCCAAAGCTGACGGAAACCCCAAAGAACCCGCACACGATTGAGATTAATTAGAGAGGGCGGAGCGGCGCGAATTTAGCGGGTCGGCTAGCCTAGCGCTGGCGTTGGGGCGGGTTATGCCCCGGCGGCGGTGCGTAGCTAGCCGCACCCGCGTTGCGACACGGAACCCGTTTAGAGAGCGTGGAACCAAGCGCCTTTAGCGGGACGGGTGGCCTAGGTAGTATCTGAAAACCCGGGCTCCGGCCCGGACGGACCACTACTTCCGGCTCCGGGCCGGGGCGGCGGAACGCGTGGGGCTCTCTTGAGCCCGTTCCGGTCTCAAGACCCGCCCTTGCTGTAAGCCGGCAAGGACGGCTGGTTAACAGCAATTTCACGCTGGCTCGCCCTGGCCCTGCGCCTCCAGCAAGCGGTACGTCCGAGCCTCCACCCTACCTAGTGGCATTTGAGGCAAATCCGGACTGCCTTTAGTTTCAGGTACTACCTTGCGCCGGCGCTTGGAGCGTGGTCTATTCCCGAGTGGGGTGCTTAACTCTAGCCGCTTCCGGCGTCGTGCATGGCTCCGAGCGTGAGCCTCACCAGAGGCACCTTGACCGACTGGTTCCCACCGTGGAGCCCGATCCGGACTCCCGGCGGCACCTCCGCCGCTCACTCCGCTTCTTGTCTTCTCAGCTGCCGCTGTGGAAAGGCCGAACCCAATCTGGGCTCGGCCTTTTTTTGTTCGCATTTTTTGCGATTTTCCCGCGAAAACGGGTGCAAGCCGGCGCTAGAACGTGTACGATAGGCAGGATAAGTCAGCCCAAAAGGAGATCGATGAAATGTCTACACTTGCTACGACCATCGCCGGCCGCCGGTTCAGCACCTGTTTGATGAACGCCGCGGGGATCCGCTGCCAGTCTGCGCGTGACCTCGACGCGCTGGTGGCCTCCGCCGCCGGCACCTATGTGACCAAAAGCGCAACGCCGAACAAGCGGCCGGGCAACCCCGAGCCGCGCATGACCACCTTGCCGCACGGTAGCTTCAACTCGATGGGGCTGCCGAACAACGGCCTGGCCTACTACCTGGATTACGTGCTGGCCGATCAGGTCAAGCGGCCGACCGCCACCCAGTTCCTGTCGATCGCCGGCACCAGCCTGGAGGACAACCTGGCGATGCTGCACGAGATTCAAGACTCCGAGTACCGCGGCTTCGTCGAGCTGAACCTCTCTTGCCCCAACGTGCCGGGGCATCCGCAAACCGGCTACGACTTCGAGCAGACGGCCAAAACGCTGGACGCCGTGTTCGCGTTTTACACCAAGCCGCTGGGCGTCAAGCTGCCGCCGTACTTCGACCTGGCCCATTTTGATGCGATCGCCGCGGTGCTGAATCAGTACCCGCTGACCTTCGTCACCACCATCAACAGCGTCGGCAACGGCCTGGTGGTCAACGCGGAAACCGAAACCGTCGCGATTCGGCCCAAGGGCGGGTTCGGCGGCATCGGCGGCGCCAGCGTCAAGCCAACGGCCCTGGCCAACGTCCGGGCCTTGTCGCAGCGCCTGAAGCCCGAGATCGCGGTGGTCGGCGTCGGCGGCATCCTGAACGGCCGCGACGCCTTCGAGCACATTTTGTGCGGTGCCTCGATGCTTCAGATCGGCACCCAGTTCGGCTACGAAGGCACCGCGGTGTTCAAGCGCGTCGCCCAAGAGCTCGATTCCATCATGGCGTTGAAGGGCTACAACTCAATTGCCGACTTCCGCGGCAAGCTCAAAACGCTGGACTAGGGCGAATCTAGAAACCTGAACGCCGGCGCTTCCTGATAACGGCTGCCGGTGAGCGGCCGCAACGGCAGTCAACACACACACAAACAGCACCCGGGTCGCGCGGCCCGGGTGCTGTTTGCGGTCGGCGTGTTGCGGCTCGCGGTCGGGACCGTGCTCGACCGACCACGCCGCCTGGCCACCCCCTGTCGACCGACGGCTCTGCCGCCCGATACCACCGCCCGACCGCTCACACCGCCCGGGCGACCGCGCCGCCCGGCTCCCGGCGGCGCCGCCCCGCGACCCGATCTTGTCCTGGCTAACCCCGCGACCCGATTTTGGGACGGTGCCGCCGCCCGGCCGAATACGTTATAATGTGAGCAAGAGAGGTTTATCTCGGGAGTGGAGGAGCTTATGCAAGATAAAGTAACGCGGCAGACCGTGCGGCTGCCGGCCGTGGTGTGTCAGCAGCTGGGCGTTGACGCCGGCACGGAGATGCAGCTGGTGGTGGACAACAACCAAGTGGTGATTCGCCCCGTGGCGGCCGAGCGGCTGCGCAGCCGCGGCCTGTTTCTGGTGTGGCCGCTGATCGTGTCGGCGGTGGTGACGCTTGGGGTCTACCTGTACTGGCTCAGCCAGGGCTACCCGGTGCTGTGGCTGACCGGCGGCGACTACTCGATCGCCAGCTTCGTGATCGGTTGCGGGTTGGTGTCCGGGACGCTGTTGTTCGCCGGCTTCTTCATTAAAAACCGCAAGGACAGCAAGGACCGCCTGGCGCCAAGGCTCTACTGGCGCAACCTGCCGGCGGTGCTGGTGGCCTTTGTCGTCATCTTGGGTGAGTCGTTGGTCGGGCTGTTTTGGGTGTTTGGCCAGATGTTTCCCGGCGCGTCGTTCGACCGCATCACCGCGGCCCTGGTGTTCATGGTGTTTTTGACCATCGCCAACGCGTTCATGGTGGCGGCGGCTTTGACCATCGACGCCCGGGCACTGACGATGCTGTTGACCGTGGTGATCATCGCCGGGGTCGTGATCTCGATGGCGGCCAACGGACAACGCCAGTGGTGGCAGTACAACCTGAGCTTTTTGGGCACGACCATGGCCAGCAACGCCTGGCAGTTCAACCTGACGCTTTTGATGTCGGCGCTTTTGATGATTGCCTTGATCGACTACCTGTTCGTGCTGTTGCATGCCAAGTACCCGCACAACTGGCGGCTGACGGCGCTGCGGGTGATTTTGACGCTGATCGCCGTCGACCTCGGGCTGGTCGGGGTGTTTCCCAACGACGCGGCCTGGCACCTGCTGCACGACGAGGTGGCGGGGATGCTGGTGACGATGATCACGATTTTGATCGTCGGGCTGCGCTGGCTTTTGCCCGGGGTGACCCGCGAGTTCCTGTGGGGCTCTTACGCCGCCGGGGCGATTCTGATGGCGCTGAACCTGGGCTTTCGCATTTTTCGCTGGCCGTCTTTGACCGCGTTTGAGATTCAGGGGTTTGCCATCGGCTTCGGCTGGCTGCTGCTGCTGTTCAACCGCATTCGGACGCTCGCGGCGGCGGGGACCGTCGCGTGGCCGGTGACAATCGAGCTGGACAAGCTAGATTAGAACCATTATAATTAAGGAAAAGGATTAGTGGGAGGCTAATGGGATGAGAAATTATCGACGGCTTTGGGCAGTACTTGCGGTGAGTGTGGTGGCGGTGCTCTGTGAATTTGCGCTGCACCAGCCGCTGTGGGCACAGGGCATCATCACGATTCTGGGCTCGCTGATCGCGCTGTTGATGTTTATCGACATGGTCAAGACGCTGGCCTCCGGGTCGTTCGGCGTCGACCTGCTGGCGATCACCGCGGTGGTCGCGACGCTGGCCGTCGGCGAGTACTGGGCGTCCATGATCGTGCTGTTGATGCTGACCGGCGGGGATGCGCTGGAGGATTTTGCCGCCAAAAAGGCCAACGCCGACCTCAAGTCCCTGCTGGATAACACCCCGACCACGGCGCATCGCCAGGTCGGCGACCACCTGCAAGACGTCGACGTCGACGTCGTGGCGGTCGGCGACGTGATCGTCGTGCGGCCCGGCGAGCTGGTGCCGGTCGACGGCATCGTGGCCGATGGCGACAGCCTGGTGTCCGAGGCCAGCCTGACCGGTGAGGCCAAGCCGGTGGGCAAAACGACCGGTGACACGCTGCTGTCCGGGACCGTCAACGGCGACGGGGCGCTGACCGTCACCGTCACCCACACCGCCGCGGATAGCCAGTACCAAAGCATCATCAAGCTGGTCAAGGAATCCGAGGCGCGGCCGGCCCATTTTGTTCGCATGGCCGATCGCTACGCCGTGCCGTTCACGCTGCTCGCCTACGTCATCGCCGGCGTCGCCTGGGCGATCTCCGGTGACCCGGTGCGGCTGGCCGAGGTGCTGGTCGTCGCCTCGCCTTGCCCCTTGATCCTCGCGGCGCCGGTCGCGTTGGTGTCCGGCATGAGCCGCACCAGCCGCGCCGGCATCATCGTGAAGTCCGGCACGGCCATTGAAAAGCTGGCCCAGGCCAAAACCGTCGCCTTCGACAAAACGGGCACGATCACCCAAGGCGTTCTGGCCGTCGCAGACGTGACGCCGGCCGCCGGCTTTGACGCCGCCACCGTCTTGAACCTCGCGGCCTCGGCCGAGCAGCAGTCCGGCCACATTCTGGCGCGGTCTTTGGTCGAGAAGGTCGGCGCCAAGAACCTGCAGCCGGCCACCGACGTCTCCGAGGCCACCGCGGCCGGCGTCACCGCCACCGTCGCCGGCCAAAAGGTGCTGGCAGGCAAGGCCAGCTTCGCCAACGCGCCGCAGACCGTCGCCGACACCGCCGTCTACGTCAGCGTCGACGGCCAATACGCCGGCGTCATCACCTTCTCCGACCGCACCCGCCCCGAGGCGCGTCGCACCATCGCGGCGCTGCACGACCTCGGTGTCGCCGACACCATGATGATCTCCGGCGACAGCCAGGCCGTGGCCGATGAAGTCGCGGCCGAAGTCGGCATCGACCAGGTTCACGCCGAGCAGCTGCCGGCCGGCAAAATCGCCGTCCTGGACGGCCTGGGCAAAACCGAGCGGCCGGTGATCATGGTCGGCGACGGCGTCAACGACGCGCCGTCTCTGGCGGTCGCCGACGTCGGCATCGCGATGGGGGCCCACGGCGCCACCGCGGCCTCGGAAAGCGCCGACGCCGTGGTCCTGCGCGACGACCTGACTAAGGTCGCAAGCGCCGTGTTGATCAGCCAAGACACCATGCGCATCGCCCGGGAAGCCGTCTGGATCGGCATCAGCATCTGCACGGGCCTGATGCTGATCGCGGCCTTCGGCGTGATCCCCGCCATCATCGGCGCGATGTTCCAGGAAGTCGTCGACACCGTCACCATCCTCTACGCCCTTCGCGCCCGGACCGGGCGGCGGAGCGAGGTGGTGGGGTAAGGCGGCGCCGGCGGTTGGTATCGGTTCTGACTACTAGCTATTGTGTCTGACAAGCACCGTACCAGATGCCCCTCCTGCATAGGAAAATACAGGAGGGGCATCTTTGTGTCTGGATGCTAATCCAGTTATTGGTGGTGTGAAAATCTGCTCTTTTGCAGCGTATGAGAATCAGTTGCTTTTCCAGACCAAAAAAATGAATTAATACGCTTTCGAACAAAAATCAATCTGCTTGATTCGTACTCTTATGAATGGTTTAATAACGATAAGGTTGAATTTGATGGTAGCGACAGACGCGTGTAATGCTGATGTGAACTAACGTCTTATTCTGACCGTATCACGAATTGATAGAACGGAGGAATCAAGAGTATGACAAAACTGGACTTAGATATGAAGGTTGAAGACTACCAAGAGTTCAAATATAGCCTTCCCTTTGATCCGGATTCATCACCGGAAGCCTTTAAGTATTACCGAAACATATACCCTAAAGCGTGGACCGGGTCTTGGATGAATGACGCCTTTTTTTCTCACTCTGAGGAAACAAATGACAATGGGTATGGCAGAACGGATAATCGTTATATGTCGGAAACAATTATCGTAACTCACCCAGTAGTAAGAGACAAATTACACCGAATTTACGTGTACATTCGAAAAGATAGTCACTTGGCTGAGAAAGATAAACTTTGGTCTGAGTTTAAATTAGGTGGCGATACCGACTTCAACTTTAATGACAAGAAAATACCTATTTACTATAATATATTATCATCACAAAAATTGGATGACTCGTCAATATTAAAGAAGGCAGCTGAGCTCAAGACGGAGGTGCTAAACTTTCATAAGAACCAACACGTATTAATCAATATGAGCCTAATGCCAACAAGTGGGAGCATGAATATTCTGAAAGGCGGTCTCTTTGTAACCGAAGAAGGTGATATTGATACGAGTAGTAAGGGAAGGAATAATCGCAAGTTGGATCGTCAGGACACTTTACTAACGGTCCTTCAATATTACTATAACTGGAAGATAGTTCATAAAAATGGGAGTTCACCGGCTGCAGAAACGAAAGAAAACCTTGTTCTAAAGCTTGCAGGAACTAATCGTGAGCCCCTCCAGAATTTTCTTGATATGTTTGTCGAGGCGGGCGACTCTGATGCCATGGCACCACTGATGCGGTATTGTCAGAACATCCTGTTGATAGACAATGAAAAGCTAGTCAAAGATATGGTGGAAAACGGGACTAGGCCGATTTTTCTCTCTCCATCAAGCCCTGCGGCTGCGGAAGATGCCGTTAACGCCGTTGAAACGTATATCAATCTGGCCAAAAGATATCAGGACTGTAAGCGAGATTATATTAGGAGGTTATTAAAGCACTAAATAAACCACAATTGTGCAGAAAGGAGAACCTGCGAGGATATCTAGAACTAGTAGCGTACTGTGCTCAACCTATCTGTTGCCGAACCCTGGCTTACGGCCGTCACTAGATGCTTCCACTTCCCTGGTGGTAAAATGGGGAAAAATACTCGGAGGTTCTCATGCAAAATTTTAGCGCTCGGGTGAGTCTGGAAACTGCCAATTTATTGGTGTTTATGAGCGATTACTATCAGCAGCAGCGCGGGGTCAGCTTCAGCAAAGCCGATACCCTGACAGCGGCCTATCAGGATGCGTCTTGGGTGATGCCTGGTGATTGGGCAGCCATTCGTGATTACGCACTGCCTGAGCTGAAGCAGTTTGACCTCAAGCCATCGGCCATCAAGATTCAGATTCCGTTGGAGACTCAGATTCAACAAAAGCTTGATGATCTGAATGTCCAGATTCGGCAAGAACTTGGCGCAAACATTCTCAAACGCGGAACGCAGATCAGCTACCTGCTGAAGGCCGCCTATATCAAGTACTTCGATGCCGAGATGATGCCGAAAAAAATGGCGGTGCCGACGGTGGACGCTAACGCCCTCGATTCACTGATTGACCAGTATACTCAAGCCATTCTGGCCATGACCGCCCCGGGCAGGCAAGCGACCGTCGAAATGCTGATGAAACAGCTGAAGAACGAATTGCACGATCTTCCGGGAAAAAGATAGAACACATAATATATGGACGAAAACTTGACAAAACAACCCTGCCGCGTATAATGCCTCTTGTGGGATGGCTCAGCGAGGGCGATGTACTTCACTTCCGCCCTCGTTGAGCCAACCTAGCGTTGACCGATGAGCCCGTGTTCCAGTCAATCATGGAGGTCTATGCGAATGGCAATTAGCATCGATGGCAACACTGTCACACTGCCCGACACGAATGTGCTTGAGTTTACGATGTTTGAGACCCCGCCGAGTTCGGAATGGCAGTTATACGCCGATGGTGGAACGGGGTGGAGCCTATACGTGCGGCGAGCATTCTTGGATTATTCCGAGATTGTGGGCCGAAGCGGCGTTTCATGGCCACGCGATGTCCTGATTAATTCGGCGGAGCATTGGCTTCAACCCTGCCTTAACATTCCCCAGGGGGCTGTGCCAATTAACCATGGTCAGCTCTTCATTGCGAGCAACCGCACTAACGTCAAAAACAACGATGAGGTCACCGCGGTGCAGCTGACCGCGCCTAATCAACTCTACCAGCAGGTCTCTGAACTGCCGGCTAAAATATACGGCCCAAGCCAGACTTTTTTGGAACCAATTATTGGTTCCTTTTTCGTCGGCGAAGTGTTTCAGCGTGGCGGCGAGTTGTACCTTTCGTATGACTTGCCAGATCAGATTGAGTCGCTGAAGAACCGCATTCGGTTGCGACCGCTGGGGCCGTTATTCCTTGGACGTACCCCGCAAGTGGTGGCCGAGGAGGGGCTGTATGACATTGACGTCGCGCATTGGCGGCTTATTCTGACAGAAACGAGGGATGACGATTGACGGCGGAAGAATTAGCACGGATGACCTACATTTGTGAGGGCTGTGGTCGAGTCGCTCACTACGCAACACCGCAGGAAGCCTTCGACGACGGCTGGGATTACCCACCGCGGCTGGGGACATTCGGGGTTGTCAGTCCCCGAACCTGTGGTCAGTGTGGGATTGAGACAACAGCTTGGTGGCAACTGGCAGCGCTGCATGTG
Organism: Lacticaseibacillus suihuaensis; assembly: GCF_054785075.1. Lineage (NCBI taxonomy): Bacteria > Bacillati > Bacillota > Bacilli > Lactobacillales > Lactobacillaceae > Lacticaseibacillus > Lacticaseibacillus suihuaensis. The sequence continues at coordinate 157,423 of NZ_BAAGBJ010000007.1, forward strand.
CCGCTGGATGCACTGCCACCACACCATCAGCGAACGGTCCAGCGCATTTTGGCAGAACCCGCGAGCCTTTTGGACCGGCGCTCAACTGAAGATGATTGATGAGGGGGTTGCGAGATGATCGTAATCGCACTTGGGGATCTGCACGGCCAGCTTGCGGCGTTGCCGCGCCTTCGCAGGGTTCAGGCCCGATACCCTAGGGCGACGACGGTGTTCATCGGGGACTACATCGACTGCTTTGGTGACGACAATCCCGGGCTGGCGTTGCTAGCGGAAATTCGCGCAATCGAGCAGGCCGACCCGCTTCACACCAAGGTTCTGATGGGCAACCACGAATATGGAGCCGTGTCGTTCTTCTGTGACCCTGCCAAGCGCGATTGGTTGCACTACGGTGGGGTGGCCACACTTGCCGCCGAGGCGAGGCGTTTGGGATTAAGATCAGCCAGTGAGATGCCGTATGCCGGTGAGCAACTGGCACTGGCAGTTAGGCAGGCATTACTCGTTCGGGAATCCACACTACTCGATTGGACCGCCGCGTTACCGATGAGCTGGTCAGTTGGCAAGCTGACGTTCGTTCACGCCGGTCTCGATCAGACCAGCAATCACCCCTTTGAGGACAGCACCGTTGCCGATTATCTTTGGCTGCGAGGTGGGTACTGGTATGATCCGACCAACTGGCAGGTATTCGACCGCAATCGCTTCGGCCGCACCGTGGTTGCAGGCCACACACCCACGGGAACGATAGCGGGACGTTACCACGGCGACGTTAGACCCGCCAAGTTAGTTTCACCCCGCAACCCGATCTACGCCATTGAGTATCCCGGCGAGCTGCCGCGTTACCTGATTGATGGCGGGGCAGGCGGCCGCAACCCGCGTTTGCTCGGCAACATTGGGGTCTTTGACAGCGAGACCGGACTGTTGATTGATGCAGTTGAGGATTGACACGGGCGACTGGAGGGCATGATGGCATTTTATTGTCTCAGCGACGTTCATGGTGACTTGGCCGCATTTGACGCGGCACTGGCGCTGATTCCGCTCGCTGACCCGAAGACAGCGTGTTACATTCTTGGGGATTTGATTGATGGCGGCAAGAACAGCTACGGTTGCCTGCAGCGTGCTTTTGAACTTACCGAAAAATCGAAACAGATCACGGTACAGCTGGGTAATCACGAGGCAATGTTTCTGGATTTTCTGTTTGGTGAGGACACGCTGGACTGGCTGACCCAGGACGTCCAATTCAAGACGACAAGGAGCTTCTTTTCACCGGATCAGTGGCAAGCGTTGCTGCGAGAGATGCAGGCAAATGTACAGCAAAGCCGTCAGCTGGTTCGCCGGGCGGTGCTTACGCATCACCGAAGGCTTTTGACTTGGTTGCAATCACGACCACTCGTCACGGAACTGGATGAGCAAATCCTGGTTCACGCCGGGATTGACGAGGAGGCCGGTCGGTGGTGGCGCATGGAAACACCAGATGAGGTTTTGATCGGCAAGTATCCGGCGACAAAAGGCAGATTCGCCAAAGCAATCATCGCGGGTCACGTCAGCGCCGCAGAGGTGGCCGGGGACCGTTGGTTTGAGGGACATATCTACTTCGACGGCAAGAGCCATTTTTATATCGACGGTGCAATGCTGAAAAGCCATGTTGTGCCGGTTCTACGGGTTCAAGGCAAGCGCTATGAGGAATTGCGCAAAGATGGGGTGCGGTTACTTCTGGAACGGGACTGAAGGAGAACAAAATGGAAACGACACGCGTGCTTTATGTCATTGTGGATTTGCCGGGGCAGGAAGTTTGCAAGACTTTGGCCGATCACGGGTTAGCCGACTACTGCGTCAGTGCGGCGGCTTTTCAGACGGCGGCTGGGGCCCCGCAGCTCGAGTTGGATGGCGAGGGCAAGGTGATGCTGGCTTACAGCAAGGCCGGGGCCAAGTCTGCTCGTGAGATGTTCGAAAAAGCGTTGACGCTGCGACTTGAGGCAGGTGATCCAACCGTTGTGCTGGGTGCGACCGGCAAACACGGGCTGAAATTGCTGAGGCAACTCAATCCCGCTCTGGGATATCAGATTCGCCTGGTCGACTTTGCAGCACCACTGCTGGCCGCGAACCGCGAGCAATTAGAGTGGCAGACGCTTCGCGATGGGATGAAAGACGCCGAAAAGGAGGGTGTGCCAATTCGGGAGTGGCTGGAGGACCGAATGATGGCCAACGGAAGCGACTACCACGTCCAAGCGAGCCAAGGCGCCATTAAACTGCTGAAGCGGCGGCTGGACAAGCGTTTTCCGGGAACCATCTCCAAAGTCATCGGCGGTGAGACTGCCATTCTCGACGCCTTGGACCGTTATAATAACGCCCCTTGGGCCGATCAGGAATGGGAGACGCTGACGCCCGAGCAGTTCTTCACTGAGATAGATGAGCCGCTGCGCTTCCACCGCGCGAGAACCGCGTCTGATTTTGGGTCCAATGACCAGCCGCTACTCATTATCGGCGACGTTCACGGGGATGCAGATGACCTTGCGGAGATACTTGCGGCCCATCCGTACTCAGACATTACCCTACTTGGAGACTATTTTGACCGCGGTCCCCAGAATGTGGCCGTTTTTAAGCTCCTAACATCGCAGATTAATCGGCTTCGCTTACTATGTGGAAATCATGAATTAGCGCTGCGCAAGGCCCTGGTGGAAGATCGCGGGCTGAGTGGCGGCATTGAGCAGGAGACGGTGGCGCAGTTCGAAGCGGCAGGCATTACGATTGAGGAGATCCAGACTTTTCTTGGCGGCCTAGGGACGTACCACGCGGCGAAGTATCGGATGCAAAATATTTTGATGAGCCACGCCGGGGTGGAACCAGATCTGGTCGCGGAGTGGGGTACCTCTTCGGTGACCGGCTTGCGCATCGCGCTGGCCCCCACGGAGTTGTTTGTTTACGGAGCTAAAGCGACTGGGGCTACTGCATACGATCGCGACGTCGATATGGCCTGGATTCAAAGCGAGGATGTCGATTGGGCGGTGTCTATTCACGGTCACCGCAATCAGTTCGACCACATGGTGTTAAGCAATGCCGACAGCAGAGTGGCTTCGGTTAATCTGGCCGATTCCGACACCACCACCATTAGGTATTTGGAAATCGAGGGCAAGAACTACACGCTGCATATTCGCAAGCGGTTCTCCGATCAAGAGATTGTGACGCGGGGGCAATTCTGAGAGGCGGTTTGAGATGAGACCAGTCATTGCACTGAGCGATTTGCACGGCCAGGTGATGAGTTTTCCGTTGCTGGCCGACGTGCGGGGCCGCTATCCTGAGGCGCCAGTCGTTTTGGGCGGAGATTACCAGGACAGTTACCACCACCACACAGGTTTGGAAGTGGCCGAGACGATTTATCGGATGCAGCGTGATGAGCCTGGCCGGATTTTTGCGCTTCAAGGCAACCACGATGCCGCTCTGGTCGAAAGCATGCGAGGGCAAAACACCTACTGGCTTGATGCTGAAGGGGAAGATCTCATTCTCCAGTGCGTTGCCAAAGACGCCCTACCGCCGGCAAGCATGGCCGAGGCGCTAGAGCTGGTCCGGCAACGCTATGGCAAGATGCTGGTGTGGATGGCCGGGCTGCCGCTGCACTTGCGCATTGGACGGCTAATCTTTGTTCATGCTGGATTCGACCTGACACTGGCGGATCCGGTAGCGTTGACACCACGGCAAGATCAGTACTGGTTGCGCGAGGAATACTGGTATGGTCCTAAGTCGCCCATTTGGGCCCATAACCCCTTGGATGCTAGCATCGTCTCGGGCCATACGCCAACCTCGCTTATTACGGGCGTGTATGACGGTGTTGCAGCTTTAGCCACGCGGCGCAATCGGGTCGCGAGTCCCCATGGTATTTTAACCGTTCAGTACAACGGCGAATATCCCCGCTTTTTTATCGATGGTGGGTTGCACAGCGGTCCGGCCGGTCGCCTGCCGAACATTGCGGTCTTGGATGCCGACACGGGAGGGCTGATTGAGGCAATCGAGGACGCTGAGAGTTGAGGAAAAAATGAGGTATGTTATTGCAGACCTACACTTCGGCCATGCGGCGGTGATTAAAGCGGATCGACGGCCGTTTTCAAACGTCCAGGCGATGGACACAGCCATGATCGCCAATTGGCGGCGGGTGGTTTACCCGGTTGACATCGTGTACATTCTGGGCGATTTCACGCTGAATGATGCAGGATACGCGCAGGCTATTCTAGCGCAGCTCCCTGGGCGCAAGGTGATGATTCGGGGTAATCACGATCGCTTTTTGAACGATTGGGGCGTTGCTTCAGGGCAATTTGAGCAGGTGAGGCAGCTGACCAGCTTCAAGGAAAACCACTTGCGTTACCAGCTTTGTCACTAACCAGTCTTGGATTATCCGGGGATGTGGTATCATCAGCGCCTGCTTTATGGACACGTCCATGGTGAGCGAAGGGCCTACTTTCGGCGGGTCCTGACGCCGAATGCGGTGAACGTTAGCGCGAGCGAAATTGGCTATACACCAATCAGCGTTGCGCAGATTGAAGACCTTATCACCGCGCAGTGGCAGGCAAAGATTCTCGAGTTAGGCGCCTTGAGTGTGGCACTTGTCGGTAGGCAAACGACGAGGCAAGGTTATCTGGAGAAAGCTGAGAGCCTCAATCAGGCACGTTGCCGGATGGTTGTTGTGGCGTTGGCGGCTGAGTTGTTGGAAAACGTTGGGTGTCGCTTAGCCGCTGACAAGCGAGATGACGGGATGCGTCAGCTTGCCAGTGTGGTTTTGGACGCAATCCCGGCGCCGGAGTTGCGTGAGGCACAGCGGCAGGCCAATCGGCGGCATCCGGACCAGTCGGGGTGGTGGAAGCAGCAATCTTAATCGAGGCAATCGCCCAGACTGCGAGTCGGTTGCAATGGCACCGTCGAAGAGCGGAGGGTGTGAATGAACAAGCTTACTCAATGGTACCGGAAGCCGCGCGGATGGTACGAACGTCGTTTTTTTAGAGACAAGTTATTTCCTAACTACTCGAGGCTACTGCGGAGCTGGGGCGTTCAAGGATTGGTCGGCATTGAGTCCGGGCCGCTCGAGTGGGTACTAAGCGAATGGTTAGCCATTGGCTTCTTCTACCCGTATGATGTCCAATCTGCTGACGGTACCCGCAGACACGAACACGGGCATTCTTTTGAAGCGGTTGTGACTGCCGCTGCCCGTGATCCGCTGACGTTTTCATATCGCGGGTTTGAGGCGTCGTACAGTCGTCAACAGCTGGCGGCGCTAGACCGTGTTCGAGAACAACACATTGTGACGCCGAATACGCATCGGTGGCGGGGATTCTTGCTTCCTGAACGGCTACGGGGAATGATCCTCGAAGAAGGAATCATGGGAAAGGTCTGGCTGTCCCGCGATTATGACCCGTTCTTTCGGGTTGTGCGTCCGACTTTTCGTTGGTATCGGCACGGTGACATTATTCTAATTCCAGACCCACCTCCAAGTAGGAGACGTTGGGGGAAGCACTTGACCATTTTGGGTCAAAGATTGAAAATTCCTGGCGACTTTGTTCTGTGCCTTCATTGCGAGGACTGGCAATCGCCGGTCAAACGAATATCGGATTTACGGGATGACGAAGTCGCTTGGTTGCGTGATAATGTTCGCTGGCGTGGTGAGCCGATGGACTGGTTCAGATACACCGCTACGGGAGTGACGCGCTACGGGCTTGAACGCGTTGATGCGGGACTAGCCTACCATTACCGCACGAGCTGGGAACGAGCAACTCCATACATCAATTATGGTGCGACATTCGAGAATATTCTTCAGGCACTGGTTCATGATCCGAGTGACTTTTCGATTGTTGGGTACGAAGACGACTACAACGCTGCTGAACGGGCGTTTCTTGACGCCGTTCAGCAGCGTTACCTCGATCCGCGTGATGCGGATCGGTGGCAAGGTTTCTCACTACCAGAGCAGGTTCACGGGGCTTACCTAAGGCTGAGCGACGAAACGCTGGGCTATATGACGGTCAATCGCGATTGTTACGTTGGCATGCGGCATTTGCAGGCACCGTTTCGTTGGTACCGACATGGACAATTGCTGATCGTTCCGGACCCGGTCCCCGACGCGATAAGAGAGCAACAAAAGCGTGTGGTTGCATTTGGAATGACCATTGAAGTACCTGGCGCATTCGTGATGTTCATGCATGTTGACGACTGGGAGGCCGCGCCTAAGACAATTAGTGAGCGCGAGTTGAGTGCTGAGGAGTTTCAGAACGTAATAAAGCATGTGAGCCTGAACGGTCACAGGGTCGCGCAAGCTGTGCGATCTCAACAATCAATCGCCATCCAATCTAACAAACCGGCTAAGAATAACGATGACAGTACCACAGACAGTAGTGGAGGGACTTTCTTATGACAACGACGGTATACAGCCTCGACCTGGCTTCGTACAAGCTCTTTTCACCGCACCGGCTGCAGACCGATGTGCTGATTCTGCACGGCAGCTTCGACATAGTCGCCGATAGCGCGGAAATCACGGCGGATCGGCAGTATGCGAGGGTGAGGCGAATCAACGCAGACGACGTGGTCGCCTCGACGCCGGGAAAACCGGCGAGCGTGTTAACCGCCGACGCGGCGCGAGACATCGATGCGTTCATCCGGCAAGCGATGGCGGATGGCCATGACCTGGTGGTGCATTGCCACGCCGGCCAGTCTCGTACTGGGGCAGTGCTGGAGCTGGCCTTTTTCCACTATGGGCTGCCGTGTGTTCACGTTCGCCGGTGGCAGTCCGGCCGCAAAATCCAGGAGGAGTTGGTGCCGGTGACGCGGGAGAACTTCTACACGTTCTATGTGCCGAATCGCCTGTGGCACGGGCTGTTCCAGGCGCTGTATCCCGGCGATGGCGAGCAAAAGTGATGGCGGCACAAAAAAGAAGCATTAGTAGCCGGCTTCAAATGCGGCGCTAATGCTTCTTTTGTGGTCTAAACGGGTTCCAAAGTCCTACGCTAGCCGGTTGGCTAACCGCTCGGTTCCACCCTCGCACGGGTTCCAAAGCGCAGCGCGGGAGCGGCTAGCTACGCACCAGCGCCGGGGCATAACCCGGCCCCAATGCCGGTGCTAGGCTACCCGTCCCGCTAAACCCGCGCTTTTCCGCCCTCTAAACGGGTTCCACCGAGCATCGCCGACGCGTCTAGCTAAGGCCCGGCACTCGAAGCAAGGACCGCTTCAAGCGCCAGTCCTAGGCTAGCCGGTTGGCTAACCGCTCGGTTCCACCCTCTAGCTCAGGTTTGCGCCGTTGCTTTCGAAGACTTGCTTGAACCAGCCGAAGGACTTCTTCGGGATCCGGGCGAGGTCGCGGAGGTCGGTGTTGGTGCGGTTGACGTAGACGGCCCCGTAGCGCTTGTCCATATTGCCGCTGGAGGCCGGGATGTCGATCAGGCCCCAGCCCAGGTAGCCGAGGACCTCGACGCCGTCTTCGTAGATGGCGTCCTTCATGGCCTGGATGTGCTCGCGGTGGTAATCGATGCGGTAGTCATCCTGGATTTCCTTGCCCGTGTAGGTTTCGCGGATGCCGATCCCGTTTTCAATCGGGAACATCGGCAGGTCGTATTGGTTGTAGACCTTGGTCAAAATGTCGCGGAAGCCGAGCGGGTCGACGTTCCAGCCCCATTCGTTGCTGCGGGTGTACGGGTTTTTGACCATACCGTAGTCCAGGTAGTGGAGCGGGTTGGTGTTGACCGGCACCTTGCTGGAGTCGATCAGGTCGGAACGGTAGTACGAGAAGGCGATGAAGTCGGTTTTGAGCTGGGCAAAAGCGGCGCGGTCTTCATCGGTGAAGTCCCAGTCGATGTCGTGGTTCTTGATGAAGGTCAACACCTGCTTGGAGTAGTGGCCCTTGGTGTAGACGTCGAGCAGGTTCTTGTTGAAGAACTCGTCGATTTCACGCGCAAACTGGGCGTCGCGCGGGTTCGAGGTGGCCGCGTAGCACTCCTCGTAGGCCAGCATGCCGCCGATCTGCGCGGTGGTGGACTTTTCGTGGAGGTAGTTGGCAATCTGGGCGTGAGACGACATCACGTGGTTGGTGATGGTCAGAATCGACTGGTCGTCCGTGCCGCCCTCAAGGCAGCCGGCGTAGACGTGAGCGTAAGGCGTGGTGTAAAGGTTCTGCTCGTTGAAAACAATCCAGTACGGCACGAGGTCGGCGAACTCGTCGATCATGCGCTTGCCGAACCGCACGAAGGCGTCGACCACGTGGCGGCTCAAGAAGCCGTTGTACTTTTTGGCCAAAGCCAGCGGCATGTCGAAGTGGTACAGGCAGATCATCGGCGTGATGCCGCGAGCAATCAGCGCCTTGATCTGGCCGCGGTAAAAATCGATGCCTTCCTGGTTGAAGTCGCCGTCGCCGGTGGGGCAAACGCGGCTCCAGCCGATCTGGAAGCGGTAGCAGTTCATGCCCATCTGCTGCATGAGGTCGTAGTCTTCTTCGTAGCGGTGGTACTCGTCGATGGCCACCTTCCAGTCGCCGTGTTCCTCGGTCTGCTCGCGCGGATCGTAGACGGAAGGACCGCGGCCACCTTCGTTGTAGCCGCCTTCCGTCTGCATACTGGAAGTTGAGTTACCCCACAAGAAACCTTTTGGTAAAGCCTGACTCATTTGACTGTCTCCTCTCGAATCTGAAATAATGAAAGTAAGGCACCGAACCCGGTGTCTTACTCGGGGGTCATTACGGTGGTGCTATGTTTGGTGCCGCCGGCGTGGTGAAGGCGAAGGGCCCCGGGCGGCTCCGACTGTGCGGCCGGTTTCCGCCCGTTGGGCTCCAACCTAGATTTAAAGCCGGCGTCGCTTTGCGCCGTTCCGTCTCCAAATCTGCCGGGATTAGAATCGTGAATGCCCGCAAAAACCGCGGTCATCCAGGATTCTAATCCACTCACGGCCTCCGCCGTCCGGGGCCCTTCGCCGGCCACACGGTGGCATGTGAGTCGCAACCAGTGGCTGGCGCTTTGATCGCTGCGGCCCGGTTGCAACCGCCGTTCGGCACCGCTTTCAATTTGGTGTTGCTGACGCGCGAACCTAGGGTTCATCACGCGCCTATCTCTATTCTACACGCTTGGCCTGTACACGCCTCAGCACATTGCACGAAAAGCACGGAATTTGCTGGGGCAAGGCGCCGGTTGCGTGGGGGATGCGGCCTTGTGTTGCCGAGCATCGCCATATAACAGGCGTAGGGTCACGGGTGGGTCGGGCCGTGAAAGGATGAGCGGCCCGGATGACCCGCGAATTATGCGGGGCATTCGCGCTGCTCATCCCGGCAGATTTGGAGACGGGGTAGCCGCTTGCGGCTCCGGCTTCAAATCTAGGGCCGAGACCGTGGCTCGGCCCGGCCGCACAGCCCGACCCGCCCGTGACCCGGAGCCGGCGGCGATGACAGGATCAGCACGGCTACCTGTTTTGCTAAATGCGCCGGGCTCCGCCCTCTCAACGGGCTCCGCCTTCTAGTTGCTGCTCAGATGCGCCGAGTGGAAGTAGAAGTTCATGCCCGGGTAGGCGTAGACGGAGCGGGAGAAGTTGAAGATCACGTTGTTGCGCATGTAGTTGATCTGCGCCAGCGAAATCAGGCTGGTGCCGACCTTCATCTCCATCAGGTCGGCGCGGTCCGGCCCCAGCGTCGCGACGGACATGAAGTCGTCGCTTGAGTAGGGGACGATGTCGTAGGTGTCCTTGAGAAAATCGAAAATCGATGAATCAAGCGCCTCGGTGGAGACGAACGGCACCACGTCGCGCATGTAGTAGGCCTCTTCCAGGGCGTAAAGTTTTTCGTTCATGTAGCGCAGGCGGATGATGCGCCACAGCTCCTCGGCCCCTGAGATCTTCATGGTTTTGGCCAAAGGAATCTCGGCGGCGTTGACCTTGTCGAAGGTGACGACCTTCGACGTGAGCGGCCCGTGCTTGACCAGCGACTTGCCGGCGCCGATGGACAAGTTGACCGTCATTTTGCCCTCGAGTTGCAGCTCGTTAATATAGTAGCCGCTGCCTTGGACCCGGCGCAAAAGCCCGTGCTGGTAAACCACGTCAATCGCCCGCCGGATGGTGTTACGACTGACCTGGTAGTCGCTCATGAGCTCCTGCTCGGTTGGCAGCTTGGTGGTGTATTTGCCGGCCTGAATCGCCTTGATCAGTTCTTCCGCGATTTCGTGATACATACGCAGCCCTCCAGACAAATCTTAGTTGCAAGTACTTGTATTATTTGTACCCATGTATTATTATAGCATTGTGATGAAAGCGGTTAAACCTAACCGCCCAAAATTTTTAACTCAAGGGAGAGATTTACCATGGCAGAAAAGACGATTATGCTTGTGTGCTCCGCTGGTATGTCCACGAGCCTGTTAGTTTCCAAGATGCAAAAGGCCGCCGCAGCTGACGGCATTGAAGCCGACATTTTTGCAACCGCTGCCTCCGACGCCGATCACAAGATCGCCGAGAAGAACCCGGACATTCTGATGCTCGGCCCTCAGGTTCGTTACATGCTTGGCCAGTTCCAGAAGAAGGTTTCCATCCCAGTCGAAGTCATCAACATGCAGGACTACGGCATGATGAACGGCGAAAAAGTGCTGCGCGAAGCCCTCTCCTCCATCGAAAAGGCCGCAAACTAAGCATTTCAAAGTAAGCGCCGCCAAGTAAGCGCTTGACGACGCGGGCAAGGCCGGCCCTTGAGCCGCAGAGACTCAGGAGACGGCCTTGTGTTGTGACTGGGCCAACCAGTCTGCCAACCGACTAAACAGGCGCCGCGGCGCCGCAACATAAAAGGAGAAACATCACATGGCTGAAGAAGAACAGAACATGGAAACCATCATGGGGCTCATCATCAACGGCGGTAACGCCAAGAGCTCCGCTTTCGAGGCGATTGCCGCCGCCAAGGAAGGCGACTTCGACAAGGCCGACGCCAAGCTGAAGGAAGCGGATGGCTTCTTGGTCGAGGCGCATAACGCGCAGACCAAGATGCTGACGGCCGAAGCCAACGGCGACCACGCGAAGGTCACGCTGCTGATGGTTCACTCACAAGACCACCTGATGACCAGCATCACCTTCCGCGACCTCGCCGGTGAGATCGTTGACCTTTACAAGCGTCTGGGCAACAAGTAATGACGAGCCGAGACAGCGATGTCTCGGCTTTGTTTGTTTTGGGCTTGACGGCCCAACCAGTTCCGCTCGAGTCGGGGGGCAGAGGGCGGAGCAAATCAAAACGGGTTCCACGAGGCAACGCGGGAGCGGCTAGCTACGCACCGGCGCCGGGGCATAACCCGCCCCAACGCCGGCGCTAGGCTACCCGTCCCGCTAAACTCGCCTCGTTCCACCCTCTCAAACGGGTTCCCCAAGGCAACGCCGGTTCGGCTAGCTAAGGCCGGACACTGGGCCAAGTTCAGGCCCAATGCCCAGCCTTACGCTAGCCGACCGGCTAAACCCGCCTTGGGTCACCCTCTCTCAAAGGAGTGTTATGACAATGACAAAAGGTTACAAGATGCCCGAAGGCTTTCTTTGGGGCGGCGCTAGCGCCGCTCACCAGATGGAAGGCGGCTGGCAAGAAGGCGGCAAGGGGCTGTCCATTGCCGATGTGATGCGAGCCGGGGCCAAGGACGTGCCGCGGATCGAGGACGACAAGGTGCTGGACGGTGAGATTTACCCGAACCACTGGGGCGTTCAGTTCTACTCCCACTACAAGGAAGACATCAAACTCTTCGCCGAAATGGGCTTCAAGTGCTTCCGGCTGTCCATCGCCTGGACCCGCATTTTCCCCAACGGCGACGAGGCCGTGCCGAACGAGGCTGGGCTTGCCTTCTACGACGACGTGTTCGCGACCTGCAAGCAGTACGGCATCGAGCCGATTGTGACGTTGGCCCATTTTGAAATGCCGTTACGTTTGGTCAAGGAATACGGGGGCTTCCGCAACCGCCAAGTGGTCGACTTCTTCGTGAAGTTCGCCGAGACCTGCTTCCGCCGCTACCACAACCAGGTCAAGTACTGGATGACCTTCAACGAGATCAACAACCAGACCAGCTGGCGCGATGATCACCCGATGCTGCAAAACTCCGGTGTGATTTTCAAGGAAGGCGAAAACAAGGAAGAGGTCATGTTCCAGGCCGCTCACCTCGAGTTCGTCGCCTCGGCCCAGGCCGTGCAGATCGCCCATGCGATCGACCCGACGCTCCAAGTCGGCGACATGATCGCGATGAGCCCGATCTACCCGCTGACCGCCAAGCCTAAGGACGTCATGATGGCCGAACGCGCGATGCGCTACCGCTACTACTTCGGCGACGTCCAGGCGCTGGGCGAATACCCGCAGTGGCTGCTCAATTACTGGGACCAAAAGGGTTACCAAATCGACGTGACGGCAGCCGACAAGGCCATTTTGAAGGCCGGCGCCGTCGATTACATCGGCTTTTCCTACTACAACTCCGGGGCCGTCGAGTACAAGGACGACAACCCGGACATGGTCTACGACGAGCCCAACTCCCAGGTACCGAACCCGTACGTGCCACGCTCCGATTGGGGCTGGCAGATCGACCCGGTCGGCCTGCGTTACGCCATGAACTGGATGCAGGCGCGTTGGAACAAGCCGATGTTCATCGTTGAAAACGGCTTTGGCGCCTACGACAAGCTGGAAGACGACGGCAGCATCCACGACGACTACCGCATCAAGTACCTGAGCGACCACATCGCCGAGATGGAAAAGGCGGTGGTGATCGACGGCTGCAACCTGATCGGCTACACCCCGTGGAGTGCCATCGACATCGTCAGCGCCTCCACCGGTGAGATGAAGAAGCGCTACGGCCTGATTTTCGTCGACGCCAACGACGCAGGCGAGGGCAGCTTCGAACGCCGCCGCAAGGACTCGTTCTACTGGTACCAAAAGGTGATTAAGACCAACGGCGAGGAGCTGTAGGCTGTGACCACGTGCAAGGCTGCATCGACCAACTGTCGGTGCGGCCTTTTTGGTCTGCGGCAACAAGGGATGGCGGCTGAGTGGAATCGACTGGGGCGGCGCCGGTCGTGAGCCTTGCCGCTTGCGGCCGGCGGTTGGCGGCCATGCCGCGGCCGCGGGACCGCCGGCAATGAATACGCTTGCTTTTTGACGTTTCGCCCCGTAAACTGGCGGTAGCAAACTCGGGAGGTGCCGCCATGGCCAAGCAGTCCGGTTCCAGGCTGAACACGATTCTGCGCAACATTGAGATTGCCTTTTTCGTCGGCCTCGTGGTGGTTCACCTGACGCCGGGCATCGCGGTGCGGTGGGTGTTGCTGCGAACCGGGTACGTGGAAGCGGCACTGACGGCGCGAATCGAGCCGCGGCGCGTCAAGAAGGAGACGGCCTACACGGACCACCCCAATCAGGTGCTGTACTTCGTGACCCCGGCTCCTAAGTCGCACGAAATGTGGGACAGCGTCTATGTGGATCGCTACGAGGTCCACACGTTCGGCCTGAGCTACGCCAAGGTCGCGATGGATCACCTGTAGAAAAACAATCGCCTGGCCGCCTCTGTACGAGGGGCCAGGCGATTGCTATGTGTGTGAAGTTGCCTGACTGCCGTCGAGGACGGCTTGAAACCACCTCACCGGCTGCGGTGCTTGAAGGCCATCGTGGCGGCGACGGCCTGCTGCCAGCCGGCGTAGAGGTCCTCGCGTCGCGCGGCCGCCATCTGCGGGGTGAAGCGGCGGCCGACCCGAGCGATTTGGCGCAGGACTGTGGTGTCTGGCCAAAAGTCGACGGCGAGCCCGGCGAAAAAGGCGGCACCCAACGCCGTGGTTTCGAGGTTCTCGGCCCGTTCGATTGGGGTCCCCAGCAGGTCGGCCTGAAACTGCATCAGGTAGTTGTTATTGGCGGCACCGCCATCCACCCGCAGCGCCGGAATCTGGATGCCGGTGTCTTGAATCATGGTGTCGACCACGTCGCGGGTCTGGTAGGCCAAGGCCTGAAGCGTCGCCTTGACGAAGTCGTCGCGGGTGGTGCCGCGGGTCAGCCCGAACACCGCGCCTCTGGCATCGGCCGCCCAGTACGGGGCCCCGAGGCCGGTGAAGGCCGGCACCACGTAGACCTCGTCTTGTGACTGCGACCGGGCGGCGATTTCCTCGGAGTCACCGGCGTGAACCAAGAGCTGCATCGCGTCGCGCAGCCACTGCATCGCCGACCCGGAGACGAACACGGAGCCTTCCAGGGCGTAGGTGATGTCGCCGTTCAGGCAGTAGCCGATGGTGGTCAGCAGGTTGTTGGCCGACGCGGTCGGGGTGTGGCCGGTGTTCATCACGATGAACGAGCCGGTGCCGTAGGTGTTTTTGACCATGCCCGGCTCAAGCGCCAGCTGCCCGAACAAGGCGGCCTGCTGGTCTCCGGCCATGCCGGCGATCGGCGTCTCGCTGCCGTAAAAAGCGGTCGCCGCGGTGGTGCCGTAAATCTCGGCGTTGCTGCGAACCGCCGGCAGCAGGGCGGCGGGGATGTTCAAAAGCCGCAAAATGTCTTGGTCCCACTGCAGCGTGTGGATGTTGAACAGCATCGTGCGTGACGCGTTGGTGTAGTCGGTGACGTGAATCGCGCCGCCACTGAGTTTCCAGGCCAGCCAGGTGTCGATGGTGCCAAACAGCAGCTCGCCGGCCTCGGCCCTGGCCTGGGCCCCGGGCACCGCGTCCAGCAGCCAGCGAATTTTGGTCGCCGAGAAGTACGCGTCGATCAGCAGGCCGGTTTTGTCGTGAATCAGGTCGGCCAGGCCGCGGTCGCGCAGGTCCTGGGCGATCGCGTTGGTCTGGCGCGACTGCCAGACCACGGCGCGGTGAATCGGCAGCCCGGTCGCCCGGTCCCAGATCACCGTGGTTTCGCGCTGGTTGGTGATGCCGATGCCGGCGACCTGCTTGGGCTGAATGCCGCTTTGGGTGAAGGCCTGAGACATCGTGGCCGACACGGCGTTCCAAATCTCGTTGGGGTCGTGCTCGACCCAGCCGGGTTGGTCGAAGTACTGCGTGAACTCGCGCTGCGCGTCGGCGACGATGCGGCCGGCGTGGTCGATCAAAAGGGCCCGGGTGGAGGTGGTGCCTTCGTCGATGGCGAGAATGTAGTGGTTAGTCATGGTCAAACTCCTTGTGGTGCCTGCGTGGCACGGTGTTGGCGCCGCTGCGGCGCGGCCTTTCCTATGTTAGCGCATGGCCTGGGGTCGCACAACCGCATTGCGGGAAAAAGGCGGGATGGCGGGAAGAACCGGCGCCGCGGTGGCCGGCGTCGCGTTCGGGTCGCCGGCCACTCGCCTGGCCGGCACGGGCCGCCTCGGCGACCGGCAAGCACTGCTGCCGGCTGCGTCGCCTTACCTCGCCCGGGCCGGCGGTTGCCACCACCCCGCCAACCGGCAACCACCGCTGCCGACCGCCTCGCCCAGGCCGCCGGTTGTCGCCGCGCCTCGGCCACGCGGCACCAAAGCCCGAAGCAAAGTCGGGCTCTGGGCCCATGCCGCACGGGGCGACACTTGGTACACTAATGAGCGTGGAGGTGGGGACATGCGACGGTGGGTGATCAATAGTGTTGGGCTGCTGGTGATTCTGGGCACGCTGTGCTGCACGGCGCCCTTAGTGACGCGCGACCAGACCACGGCCGGGGCAGCGGTGCTCGACGCCATCAACCCGCTGGTCACCACCCAGGATTACTACGCCAGCACCGCGGCGGCGCCGACCCGCACGGCCAACGCCCATGGCGGCCGCGATTACCACTACCGGCTGACCGCCTACGATCGCGGCGGCCGGCCTCGACGGCTTTTGATCACCGTGACGGATCAGCCGCTGCAGTCGCATACCTACCTGCGGGTGCAGGCCAAGGGCCAGACGGTCCAAGGCTGGCACGCGGTGTCTCGTCCCGCGCTTCCCAAAAACGTGCGGGTCAAACTCAGATAACCTCTTGTGAACGCGCGACCGGGTCACCCGGTCGTTTTTTGCGTATCGTTAACGTAAGCACATTATAATAGAAGAAACGAAAACCCCGGCGGCGTTTCACGCGAAACACCGCCGGGGTTGAGCTTGCTTACTGATTGTCGTCGGTGCTAGACAGGTAGAGGTTCAAGGCACTCTTCAGCTCCGCGTCGGTGACCTTGACGTTGACCTTCTTCAGGGCCTTGGAGAAGACGTTGCGCATCACCGTGGTGTTTTTGAGCCAGGAGTTGTAGATGGTGGTCTTGAGCTCCTTGGTGTGTTCGGCCATCGTGCCCTTGCCCGGGTTCTTGACCAGCTTGATCACCTCGTAGCCGGCCGTGGTCTTGACCGGCGTCTTGGTGTAGGCGCCGACCTTCAGCGCGTAGGCCGCGTCCTTGAAGGTCGAATCCAGCGTCTTATCGGTGCTGGTCACCGTCAGCTTGCCACCCTTGTCCTTGGTCGCGGTGTCGACGGAGTACTTGCTGGCCAGCTGGGCGAAGTCCTTGCCGGCAGCCAGCGCGTCGATCACGGTCTGGGCCGTCGCCTTGTCGGTGGTCTGGATGCGCTGCACCGTCAGGGTCGGCTTGTAGCTGGCCCATTGCTTCTTCAGCTCGGCCTTGGTAATCGGGCGTTCGGCTTTCAGCGCCGCTTCACCCAGCAGGTTCAGGCGCAAAGTGCGGCGGAACAGCTTGGGCGTCATGTTGTTTTGGCTCAAAAAGGACGCGAACTGCGAGCCGTACTGTGCCTTGTAGGTGTTGTACTCGCTGGTGACGGCCGCCGTCTTGACCTGCTTACCGTAGCTTTGGTTCAGCGCCTTATACAATAGGAGGTTGGCCAGCGCCGTCTTGGTGTTGGGCATCGTCTTGAGCTCCGAGTAGAACTCGGACTGCTTGACCTTGTGCCCCTTGTAGGTCGCAATCACGGGGTCTTGCCCCTTGCTGTCTTGCTGGCTGCACCCCGCGGCCGTGGTCAGCCCCAGGACCAGGCCGGCCAGGAGCAGTGTTTTGGTGATCCCATTCTTCATATCCAAGCCTCCGTTTTCGTGTGAATGAAAATACTGCTTCAATTCTAATTTATTCGTAATGATATTTCAACGGAATTTGAAAATTTCCGGTGTAAGCGACCAAATCCGCGTGGTATCAAGGGCTCTAGAACTTTTTATGAATACTTCGTTAAAATCTGATGACAAATACTGTGTTTATGATTATAACGGCGATATTGCTACCAAGGCAATTTCAAATTTGAGAAAAGCATGGAGGGGTCATTGTGAAGCTTAAGAATCGCAAATTAACGATTTTTCTGGCGAGCACCGCGGCTTTAGGGGCATTAGCGGTCTCACCATTCCTCGAGACGCAAGTCAAGGCGGACATCAACGCACAACTGCAGACCATCGGCAAGTCGGGCGCGACGGCTAAGACGGCAGCGACGGTTGCGGAAGGGACCACCCCAATTCGGCAGGCCATCATCGATCAGCTCGCCGCCAAGGGCGTTAACTTCAACACGCTGTCCAACAAAGAACAGCAGAGCGCTTATGTCGACGTGATCGTGCAGTTGACCGCCAAGCCGGCCGCCGAGAACGGCTCGGTCACCGCCAACTACTCCAGCACCGCCGAAATTCAGGCGGCGTCCAAGGCCGTCATCGCCGCTCAGGCCGGCGTCAAGGCCGCTGTCAAGACCGT